>JAZSIL010000310.1:0-2955 GCA_045533785.1 Bacilli bacterium | reverse complement strand
ATACCTATAAAAAATGAGTATTTAATATCAATCTTTGAAATTACAAATGGCTTATCAATTCTAACTAATTTAAATTATAATTTAATAACTACTATTTTTATTTTTATCATAATTTTTAGTCATCGTTTAGCAATAATATTACAAGTTTACTGCATTATAAAAAAATCAAGTTTATCTTTTTTAAACTTTATTAAATACAGAAGTATAGCTGTAATAATAAGTTTGATAAACTTGATTATAATATATTTACTTATATTTTTCTTTTAATGCTTCATTTACTACATCAGGAACGAATAATGAAACATCACGTTTAAATTTAGCAATTTCTTTAACACTACTACTAGATAAAAATGAATACTCATGCGAACTCATAATAAACACTGTTTCAATTGAACTATCAAGTTGTTTATTAATTGTTGCAAGTTGTAGCTCGTAATCAAAATCAGAAACCATTCTTAAACCTCTTATCATAACTGTAGCATTAACACTTCTTGCGAATTCAACAGTCAATTTATCAGTAGCCACAACTTCAATATCTGGATATTCACTTAAAACAGCTTTAATTAAATTAACTCTTTCTTCAGTAGTAAAAAGCGCACTTTTGCCAATATTTTGTGGAACAACAATATAAAGCTTGTCAAATAATTGATAAGCTCTTTTTATTATATCTAAATGACCATTAGTAATTGGATCGAATGTCCCAGGATATACACCAATTCTCATAGAATATTACTCCTTTTCTAAAATTAATACTTCACTACTTGAATATCTTCGACATAGCTTAACACGATATCCATCATAATTTTTTTCCACTACATCTTCCATTGGATATTCAGCCATAATATAACCATCTTCTGCAATCATATCATTTTTTACTAGATAAGAAATTAGTTCATCGATAACTTTAAGTTTAAAAGGCGGATCGATAAAAACTAAATCAAATTTAAGATGTTTTAACTTATCTAACACATTTTGGTATTCAGAATGATAAACAACTAACTCATTGCCGACTCTTAATTTTGCAGCATTACTTTTGATTATGTTAATAGCTTCAATATTATTATCAATAATATATGCTTTTTCAGCACCACGACTCAAAGACTCTAAACTCAAAGCGCCACTACCACCAAAAATATCTAATACAATAAAACCTGGTATGTAACCACCAAGACTAGAAAATATTGCTTCTTTCGTAGCATCAAGTGTAGGTCTAGTTTTTAAACCCTCTAAAGTATTTAATTTACTTCCACGATATTTACCTGCAATAATTCGCATACAAATTCTCCTCGTATAATTTAAAAATAAATTATATTTTTATGTATATTTTCTTAAATATACGTCAATACTATTTTTGCAGAAAGAAAATTCTGCTTCTCCTCTACTCTATATCATATTTTTAAAAAGGCAATATAACCAATAAATGGCTATATTGCTTTTTTTAGTCTAATACTTTTTCAATATAGTAAAAATCATCGGCATCATCGTATTTAATTGTATATTTTACACCAACAACTTCAAAATCAGGATAATTATCTGCTTTTTCATAAGCAGTATTATGATTTAAAATAATCATATTATCAGTATTATTAAGTCCACCTAATGATAAAGGCTTAATATAAGAGACAACCCAACCAACTTGGTTTTCTACTAAATAATCTTCTCTTTTTATTTTTCTACCTGTAAAATCATGAGCATAATCTACATCGCCAAATTCATGTAGCCAAACTTTTAATGCATCTTCTTTTTTCATACTTTAAGACCTTTCTTTTTTTCAGTATAACAAATCACAAATAAAAAGTCAACAAATTTTATTTGAACAACTTTAATAAATCGTCTAAAGTCTCACGTCTTGAAACAATTTTTGGTTTATCACTTAAAAATACAACAGCTGGTTTTAGCATATTATTGTAATTAGATGACATTGAATAATTATAAGCACCCGTTGCATAAACCATTAAAATATCACCAGGTTCAGTTTTTGGAAGTAATGCATTATAAATAATAATGTCACCTGATTCACAGCATTTTCCCGCAATATCACAAACAACTGACTTTTCATCATCCATTTTATTTACTATATCACAAGCATATTCTGCATCGTAAAGAGCTGGTCTTATATTATCAGTCATTCCACCATCTATAAATTGATAGTTTTTATCTCCATAAGTATGTTTAAAATCACCACAAGTATATAATGTTACACATGCGTTACCTACAATACTACGACCTGGTTCAATAAAAACATCTTTTGGCAACCATCCAATTTCATTTCCTAATGAAGTTAGAAGTTCAATCATTTTTGCTGCCGTCAACTCTTTGTTTAATGGTTGATCATTAATAATATATGGAATTCCAAAACCACCACCAAAATTTATCGCTGTAAGATTATAATTATATTTATCAATGATATTCTTAGAAAATGATAGCATTTTAGTAACATTCAATAAGAAAGGTTCTAATTCTTGAATTTGAGAACCAATATGCGAATGGAAACCAAGTAATTTTACATATTTACTATTTTTATATTCAATCATGATTTTATCTATCATATCATCATCAAAAATACTCTCACCAAATTTACTAACATATGTTGCAGTTTGAATATATTTATGAGTATGAGCATCTATACCAGGATTAACTCTAAACATAGTTGAAATATTTTTATTTTTTTCTTCACAAATTATATTTAACAATTTTAATTCATCAAGATGATCAACTACGATTATTGAATTATGTTCTACTGCGAATTCTAGTTCTTCACGTGATTTATTGTTACCATGAAAAACAATATGATCCATTGGAAAATTACTTTTATATGCAACATATAAATCTCCTAAGCTAACCGCATCCATCCATAAGCCATGTTTAACTAAAAGTTCACACATTGCAGGGACTAAAAAAGCTTTAGATGCATATACAGTATGACAATTAAAATTATTAGATACAAAATTATTA
>JAZSIL010000275.1:0-6011 GCA_045533785.1 Bacilli bacterium | reverse complement strand
AGCAGTTTGATTATCTTTTACTACACCTTACACTTTTCATATATCATTATAAGTTATTTCTAAAGATTCAGAATTATTAAATGATAATTTAATTTTCTTATTATCATGAATCTTCTTTGGAAGTTTAACACTATATTTATTAATCTCTTGGGAATATTCATTATTATCAAATTTATATGATGCATCTACCTCAAGGTATTTTTCTCCATCAAAGTAGTTTACTAAATCGTTATAATATGCATATTCTAACTTTCCATCAGTTCTTCTAAATACTTTTAGAAAGTCACTTCTTAAATCTTCTATTTCATATAGTAGTCTAACATTTTCCTCATCAACATTATTTACACTATTAATGTTGATTTCTTCAAAATTACTTGATGTGCTTGCGAATACATAAAATGAAAATAAACTAATTGTTTGAATAAAAAATCCAAGCACTAAAGCAATAATAGTAATTTTGAAGACTAATTTACATAAAAACTTTTTCATTTTCTATCAAAAAAAAGCAGCCTATTTATAATTGCTTAAATAGGCTGCTAATATTTTATTAAATTTAAACCTTAAGTAATTATAAAAATTATCTAATGGCTGTATCCCCACTTATGTTTTACCATAATTTGGAAAAATTTGTAAAGTATTATTATAAGAAAAATTCATATTTATACAAAATTTTTTTAAAAAGTAAATACTCCCTTTTTTAGGGAGTATTAATTTGTTAATAAATCATTGAATTTTTCTTCAATTTCTTCATATTCAATATATCCATCAAGTGTATCAACAATTTCCCCATTTTTAAAACAAAGTATTGTTGGAACATTATGAATATCATACGACTTATGGATATCTTTAATATTATCTGTGTTAATTGTTAAAATTAAATTATCTGGATAGTTTTCCATATACTCTTCTAAAATTGGTTTTAACATCCTACATGGAGGACACCAAGTTGCATAAAAGCATACAAAAACAACTTTATTATCTTTTAATATTTGTTCATATTCTTCTCTATTAACTAATTCCATATTTATACCTACTTTAATGTAATAACTGTTACCCCAAGTCCACCTTCACCTGCGCCACCATATCTATAACTATCAATGTATTTAGATTTGCGACAAAAATCTTGAACCATTTCACGAATAGTACCTGTTCCAAAACCATGAATAATCGTAGCCGATTTGATGTTTGCCATAAGTAAATCATCAATATATTTTTCTAACATATCTTTCGCTTCACTAAATCTAGCCCCTCTTAAATCTAGTGATAACTTAACACTTTTAGTGCTTGAGCTCTTTTCAACAACAACATTATGAACAACAACTTGTTCAGGAACATCTACAATTTCAATATCTTCTTTAAAGACATTAACAGAAATATTACCAATTTCAACATCAAGACTTAAATCTTTTCTAATTCTTTTTATTGTACCATATTGTTGATAATCTACTAAATAAACTCTATTTCCAACTTCTGGATTTAAAACTTTTTTCTTCTTTTTAGGTTTAGGATTTTGAATGCTACTTGAAACATTATCAATTTGAGCTTGTGCTTCAATTATTTCGTGAAGTTTAACTCCTTTACCTTGTAGTTCTTTTACTTCATCTAATAATTTATTAGCTTTTTCAACCGCTTCATCAATAATACGACTTGCTTCAAGCATTGCAGTATTAACAATTTTTTCTTTTTCTTTATCAATATTTTCTAATTTTTTCTCATATGTTTCTTTTACTAAATTTGCATCTTTAATCTTAAGTTTGTACTCATCTTCAAGTTTTTCTAGTGCTCTAACTTTCTTTTCAATACTATTAATTAAAGCTCTCGTATCAGAACTATTAGTATTAAAGTGATGTCTTGCGCTATCAATAATTTCTTGTTTTAATCCAAGATTTTTTGCAATAGAAAGAGCATTACTTGAACCACTTTTACCAATTACTAAATGATATGTTGGTTCCATTGTATCTTCATTAAATGCCATTGAAGCATTAACTACTCGTTCTTTAGTATAAGCATATGCTTTTAATTCAGCATAGTGAGTAGTCGTAATAAAACTTACATTTTTCTTTACAAAATAATTAAGCACTGCAATTGCAATTTGAGCACCTTCAACCGGATCAGTACCAGAACCAATTTCATCAAATAATGCAAGTGAATTTGGCGTTACTTGGTTTACAATCGCAACCATTTTTTTCATATGTGATGAGAAGGTAGATAAATTTTCAACTATACTTTGATCATCACCTATATCACAGAAAATATGGTCAAAAATCATAATATTACTAGTTTCATCTGCCGGAATTAATAAACCAAATTTAACCATCAAAGAAAGTAAGCCAACTGTTTTTAGTAAGACAGTTTTACCACCAGTATTTGGACCTGTAATAACAATTCCTAAATGATTTTTACCAAAATCAATATTATTAGGAATAACTTTTTCTACCTTTAAAAGGGGATGCCTTGCATTTTTTAAATCAAAAATTCCCTTATCATTAACACTAGGTGCACTACCATTATAGGAAATACCAAGCATTGCTTTAGCAAAGATTTTATCTAGTTCAATAAGTGTCTTATAATTATTTCTTAAGACATCTTCTTCACTTGCAACAAGATCAGATAAATATCTTAGAATTCGCTCCATCTCTTCTTTTTCTTCATTGCGAAGACGATCTTTTTCATTAGACATTTCTGCAATTTGAAGTGGTTCCATAAAAGCAGTTAAATTACTAGATGATACATCATGTAAAATACCTTTAAATGAATTCTTGTACTCTGCCTTTACAGCAACACAATATCTGTCATCACGTATTACAACTACACTATCTGCTAAGTAATTACTACTAGCGCTAATAATTTCTTGTAAACGGTGTTTTATTCTTTCATCTATTCCTTTTAATCTATTTCTTATCTTTTTAAGTTCAGGAGTAGCATCATCTAAAATATCACCGTTATCATCAAGTGATTTTCTTAACACCTTTTCTAGTTCAACTAAAATATATAGATTACTAACATAAGATTTAAAATAATTGCATTCGATATGTTCTTTTTCTAAATTATCTAATAATCTTTCATTAGCTCTAATTGAAGAAAACATTTTAACTGTTTCAAAAAGTTCAATTCCTGATAACACACCACCTTTTGATGCAATATCTAATAATTCATCATATTCATAACTTAAATATATTGGACATCTTTCATATTTTACACAGATAGTATATGCTTCTTTAACTTTTGCAAGTTCTTCTTTTATTAAAGCTAAATCATTCATTACATTCATCTTACTAAAATAATTTACTGATGCATTTAATAAACAATAACTCTTTAATTGTTCAATTATTTCAAGAATCTCTAGTTTCTTATAAAAGTATTGATCATTATACTTCATAAAAAAAGACTCCTTTCTTTAAAAAAATTATAATATTATTTTAACAAAAAATAAATTTTTGATATAATATGGTTGGAGGAAGTAAAATTATGGCTGAACCTAGATTGAATACAACACATAAAATTAAAGCGACAAGTCAACAACTAAATCAAATGTTGAGTCATTATCAAGGTTATCTAACTTATAACACTAGTGAATATACTATTGCAAGAGCTAAATTATCTCATGCTACAATAACATTTTATAAAACAAATGTTGTTCTTTTCCAAGGAGAAAAGGAAACTGAAGAATATAATTACTGGGCAAAATTGTTTGGGTTACCTCTTGAAGAAGTAACTAATTCTACCCAAGTAAACTATTTTAATTTATCTTGCGTAGGTAGCGATGAAGTTGGAACTGGTGATTACTTCGGTCCAATCGTTGTTTGTGCAACATATGTAAATACTGAACAAGTTGAAAGTTTAAAGCGACTAGGTGTAAAAGATTCAAAACTTCTTACTGATAAACAAATTATTAATCTAGCACTTAAACTATCTGAAATACTTCCATATAGTATAATGTTCTTAGAACCAAAAAGATTAAATAATTTATCAAAAGCAAAATCAAACTTTAACTTTTTAAAGTCATATTTACATAATAAAGTTATTATTAGTATACTAAAAAAAATCAAAAATGTAAAGTGTGACGCTATCTTGATAGATGAGTTTACACCTAAAGATAAGTACTTTGAATATCTAGAAAACGAAGATAATGTTTTTAAAAATGTCACTATGATACCAAAAGGAGAAAAAGCACATCTTGCAATAGCAGCTGCAAGTATTCTTGCAAGATACACATTCTTAAGAGAAATTAATAAAATGAATAATGAATATTCATTTAATTTCTTAAAAGGTGCTGGACCTGAAGTAGATAGAACTGCGATTTCATTTGTTAAAGCATATGGATGGGATACATTATCTTTAGTTGCAAAACTTAAATTTGCAAATACGCAAAGAATTAAAGATTATTTTTCCAATAATCCACTTCCTAAATCTAAACAAGGATCTATAAACGAAAAAGACTCAAAAGAATAACTTTTGAGTCTTTTATTTTCTTAAATTTTCTAACATTTCAATAAATTCAACTGGTAATTCAGAATCAAATTCCATATATTTTCCAGTTGTAGGATGAACAAATCCAAGTGTTTTTGCATGTAAATATTGTCCAAACTCAGTAGTTTGTTTCTTAGAACCATAAAGTGGATCATTTAAAACTGGAAATTTAATATAAGACATATGAACTCTAATTTGGTGGGTACGCCCTGTTTCAAGTGTGCATTCAATTAAAGTATGATCTTTAAATCTTTCTAATACTTTAAAGTGAGTAACAGATGCTTTACCACCTTCAACGACAGCCATTTTTTGTCTATTAGATGGATCTCTTCCAATTGGAGCATTAATTTTACCTAAATTATGTCCAATATTTCCGTTTACTATTGCATAATACTTTCTTGTAGTTGTTTCTTTATTTCTAAATTGTTCTGCAAGATTACGGTGTGCTTTATTGTTTTTACATGCAACAAGAAGCCCTGATGTATCTTTATCAATACGGTGAACAATCCCTGCTCTTGAATCACCACCTACATTTGAAAGTGTATTACAGTGAAATAATAAACCATTTACAAGTGTACCATGATGGTGTCCTGGAGCAGGATGAACCACCATTCCACTTGGTTTATATACAACAATAACATCATCGTCTTCATATACTACTTGAAGATTTAAATCTTCTTTTTCTAAATCAATAATTTGATCATCACGTTCTAAAATATTAATGACATCACCATTAAATACTTTTAATGAAGGTTTTGCAAGCTTACCGTTTACTAAAATCTTTTCTTCATCAAAATAATATTTTAGTTCACTACGCGAAACTTCATCATAGTTTGCAGCAATATATTTATCGACGCGAAGTTCTTCAAATAATTCTTCAACGATTAATTCTATTTTAAGCATTTTCTTCTTCTCCTATTTGATTATTTAGGGGAGTTTTTTTATCTAGTTCTTTATAAAAGAATAGTACATATACCATTAAAACTATAGCACCAACTGTTAAACAAGAATCTGCAACATTAAATGTTGGAAAATCCATAAATTCTAAATGTAGAAAGTCAATTACACCTTCTTTATAAAAAGCACGATCAATTAAGTTACCAATTGAACCAGCATCTATTAAAATCAACGCAATTGATAATAATAAATTATTCTTTAAATCAACTAGTTTTACTATCATAAATGTTATTACAGCACTAGCAAGTAAACTAATTGTTACTAATAAAAACTTTTGACCTTCTAAAATACTCCAAGCAGCGCCTTTATTATATGCAAGTCTAAAACTAATAATGTTTTTAATTACAATAATCTTATCACCACTTAATAATGTTTCATTTGTATTACACAACCATTTAGTCAACTGATCAAGGCCAATTAAAACTAAAACACATGCAAACGAAATTAGTAAACTATATTTTTTCTTCATTGTTTACCTCCTAGAATAACATATTTAAAACAGTAATTGACACTGCAACAATCACAATTATAATAAAAATAATTTGAACCCAATCACAAATTAAAGAAATAAATAAATTTCTATA
>JAZSIL010000171.1:0-6260 GCA_045533785.1 Bacilli bacterium | reverse complement strand
ATTACTAATAAAATGAATAATACTAGAATTAAAGCGTAGCCATAACCACCAAAGTTGCTATTAGAACCACCGCATGTAGTTTGTTGACAACATCCATATCCATAGTTAGGTTGATACATAGTTCCACCTCCTTTACTTTATAGTATTCATAAAATTTATAGATGTATCTTATTTTAGCCCATTGCTTGAAAATTTATGAATTATTTGATATACTTTAATGGGTGATAATATGAAAGCAAAAATAGAAGAACAAATTGCAATAGATATTGATTATGAAACATTTACAACTGATGAGATAATTAAGATATTTGATTTTTTTAATTTAATTACGATGTATGTTAAGGGTGGTAAAGTGAAAAAGTCGGATTTAATTGCTGCTTATCATACATATCGAAATGTTTTGAATAGTATTTCTTTTGAAAAACGTTATAATAAAATGTTTGAAGATAAAACTGGAATTAAAATTTATCAAACAATGAGAGAGTTAGAAGGTAAATAATCTAATTCTTTTTTTATTGGTAATTGCTTTGATCTGCTTCTGCTCTAATGCCAAGATAGTTTTCAAGACGATTGATTCTTTTTAATAGTTCGTTATTCATTCTTTTTAATTCATTAATTTGTTCATCAAATCTTGATAGGTCATATTGGTTATAACTTTGATATTCTGGCATGTTATATGGTTGTTGATAGTACCCGTTTTGGTAAGAGTTAGGGTTAAAGAGTCTTTTTTTGTTATTAAACATTTTAAACCTCCTATAAATTTAATCTACTTTAAGATATGAAAATAATTTAAAATGTGTTACAAAAATAGTGGCAAGAAATTATTTGTTTCATATTTTAATAATAGAGGTGATTAATTTGCAAAGTAGAATTGATGAGTTTAGAACCTTTGTTAGAAAATATCCTAAGATTAAAGATGATGTTAAAAATGGTAGTAAAACTTGGCAATCATTATATGAAGATTGGGTAATGCTAGGGGAAGATGATAGTGTATGGGATATATATAAAGATTCTAAAAAAGCAAGTGACCTAGGTAATAAAAAGCTTGATGATTTGTTAACAACATCTAATATTAAAAATATTGTTGAATATGTAAAAAAGATTAATCCTGATTCAATTAGTAAGACTTTAAATACAGTTCAAAAGGTATTACAAATAACACAAAGCTTCGGTAGTAAACCAAGTCCTGGACTTTATAATGCAAACTACAATAGTTGGTGGGATTAATGAGAGCTGATATCTTAAATAAGATTTATGAGAATGATTTATATTTAACCTATCTTAGATATCATCCTCATTGGTATCTGATTTTAAATGATAATCCTAGTTTTTATAGTAGTTTTGAAAGAGAGGTTAAAACAACCTTGAAGATTACAACAGCAGATAAAATAGATAATTTGAGAAAACAAGTTGATTTTATAAATGGAATAATAAAATATTTATCGCATTAGAAAGTGTTAAGGTAAATTACTTGACAGTTGTGTTCTAAAGTGGTATAATATCTATGAATTAATTATGGAGGTACTATATTATGGTTAAATTAAGATCACAAAGATTTGGTTCTAAAAAGAGTCCTTTCTATCGTATCGTTGCTACAGATTCACGCAACCCAAGAGATGGTCGTTTTATTGAAGTTGTAGGTACTTACAATCCTTTAACTAATCCTGCTACTGTAAACTTTGATGTTGAAAAAGTTCAAAAATGGTTAGCAGTTGGTGCAAAACCTACTGACACAGTAAAATCATTCTTAAAACAACAAGGGCTTTTAGCTGCTGATAAGAAAGAATCTAAATAGGTGGCAAAATGGGCTCAGTTGATTATGCTGTTTTAATTGCAGGATTAATCAAGCCTTTAGTAACTCATCCTGAAGCAGTTGTTGTTAATGTAGAAGTTAATGAAGATGTTATTAAAGCTGTTGCTTTAGTACATCCAGATGATTTAGGTCGTGTTATTGGTAAAAAGGGCCGTGTTGCTGGAGCAATTAGAACTTTAGCACATGCTGCTGCAATTAGAAACAAAGAAACTGTTGAAATTGAATTCAATAGCTAAAGAAAACTAAGAAAAATAGATGCTAAATTTTTAGCATCTTTTTTTTCTATTTTTTTGTTTTTTGTCATAAAATATAGTATAATATAAACGTATCTAAATATGTAGATATGTTAGGAGGAACTTATGGAGATATCAAATAAACTTAATATTAATGATCTTACAATGATTTACTCTGCTTTAGGTGAAGAAAATAGACTTGCGATTGCGATTTACTTGCTTGAAAATCCATCAAGTGTAAATGATATCAGCAAGAATTTAAATTTAAGTCAACCAAAAGTGTCACATCATTTAAGAATCTTAAAAGATAGTAAAGTAGTTAAAGCTACTAAAAATGGGAAGAATGTGATTTACGACATTGATGATGAACACATTGAAGAAATTATTAAGCTGGGTTTAATTCATATGGAGTGTTAGTATGGAAGTTAAAAAGTATCAAATTACAAAGATGAATTCGGTTAAGGGGATTAATCGTATTGTTAATGAAATTAAGAAAATTGAAACAATCTTTAATGCTTCAATTGATAGAACTACTAAAATATTAATTGTTGAATGCAATGCTCCAGAACTTGAAATTAAGCATGAAAATTATTACAAGAAACTTGAAGAAAAAATTCTTAAAGCGATTAGAATGTATGAAAAACAAGCAAAGTTAGTTAGTATTGATAATGTTGAAGTATATCGTAAAGTTCTTTATTTGAATGGTCTAGACTGTGCATATTGTGGTACTAGAATTGAAAACATCGCAAAGAAAGAACTTAATCATCAACGAATTGTTGTTGATTACCCAACATATCGTTTTATTATTGAAACAACTGATAAAGCACTTGTTGATAATCTAGAAACACGTGTTACAGAAATTGCTCATAAAGTTGATGAAAGAATAACTGTACAGAGTGCAGAAAAAGGAAAACCACGCGAGAGTGAAATTGAACAAACATTTAAAAAACCACAAGTTATTGTAATTTGGATTGGGATTGCGGTTTTCCTAATTGGTTGTATTTTAGCTTATACGTTAAATGATATTTTACATAATAATATTGAGAATAATAATATTTTCGGTGTTATTCTTGTCGTAATAGGTTATTTCATGATTGGACATCAAATAATTTATCGATTCTTTAAAAATTTACTTAAGGGTAGAATTTTTGATGAAAACTTTCTTATGACTGTTGCTTCAATTGGTGCTTTAATTACACAACATTTTGTTGAAGCTGCTGTAGTAATGTTATTATATCAATTTGGTGAATTTTTACAAAATGTTGCTGTACATAGAACAAGAAAGTCAATTGCTGATTTACTAAGTTATGAAGTTCAAACAGTTAAGTTGAAGCTTGGTGAAGAAGTATCAGAAGTTGGAGTAGAAGGAGTTTTACCTGATGATGTTATTGTTGTTTCAAAAGGTGAAATGATTCCTGTTGATGGAAGAGTATGTAAAGGGAAAACTTATCTTGACACAAAAAATATTACAGGTGAATCACGTGCACGAAGTGTTGAACCTGGTGATGAAGTATTATCGGGAAGTCTTAATATTGGTAATATCATTGAAGTTAGAGTTACAAGAACTTATAATAATTCAATGATGACGAGAATTTTAGATTTAGTTGAAAATGCAACAATTAATAAATCAAAAGCAGAAAACTTTATTACAAAGTTTAGTCGTTATTACACACCAATTGTTGTTGCTATAGCGGCAATTATTTTGATAGTTGGAGTTGTATCATCGTTTTTTAATCCAAATGTTGATTGGACACATTGGGTTTATGTTGCAATGGAATTTTTAGTAATATCTTGTCCTTGTGCTTTAGTAATTTCAGTACCGCTTTCATTTTTCTGTGCGATTGGTGTTGCTAGTAAGAGAGGGATTTTAATTAGAGGTAGTAACTACTTAGAAGCAATGTATCATGTTGAAAATATTGTATTTGATAAAACTGGTACGCTTACTAAGGGTGAATTTAATATTGCCGAAATTGTTCCTCAAGAAGGTTATCGTGCTGAAGATGTTAAGAGATTATTTATTTATACTGAGTATTATTCTGAACATCCAATTGGAAAATCAATTGTTGAATCTTACGGTAGAGAAAATGTTTTAACAGAAATTATTTCTGAATTCCAAGCATTACAAGGTGGTGCAAGAGCTGTTATTAATGGTAGTCATATTTTAATTGCTACTACTAAACTTGCAAAACGTGAAAAATTAACATTTACTGAAGTATATAATCCTAATCTAGTTATATATGTTTTTAAAGAAAAAACTTATATTGGGTATGTAGTCGTTGGTGATACAATTAGAGAAGAAGCATTTGATACATTAAGTAGTCTAAGACAAGGTGGTGTATCTAAAACATATATGTTAACAGGTGATGCTAAAGCGATAGCTGAAAATGTTGCGAATATGCTTCAAATTGATGAAGTATTTGCTGACCTTTTACCAGACCAAAAAGTAGAATATATGGATAAAATCAAAGAAAGTTCTAAGAGCAAGTTTGGTACTACTGCTTATGTTGGTGATGGTATTAATGATGCCCCTGTTATTGCAACAAGTGATGTGGGGATTGCTATGGGTGATACTGCGAGTGATGCTACAATTTCTATTTCGGATATTGTTATTATGACAAATGATTTAAATAAACTTGTTGAACTTCATTTTATTGCAAAGAAAACACGTCATAAAGTTGTTGAAAACATTGTATTTGCTCTTGGTATCAAAGCTGTTGTTATGACGATAGCATTAGTACTTCATGGTAATGCTTTTACAATGTCTTTATGGCTTGCAATATTCTCAGACGTTGGTGTATCCCTACTTGCAATTTTAAACTCACTTCGTTTAATGAGAATATTTGGTAAACAATCAAAAATTGATCAAGGAGAAAAAGAGACAGATGAAGAATGATTATATAGAAATTGGTAAAGTAGTTAATACATTTGGTATTAAAGGTGAATTAAAAATAGTTAGTGAAAGTGATTTCGTTGATTATCGTTATGCTGTAGGTAAAACTATTTATCTTAAATTAAGAAGCATTATAAAAGAAGTAAAGGTGAGTAGTTTTAGAATTCATAAGGGTAATATTTTAATTACATTAGATAATTTATTTGATATTAATGAAGTAGAAAAATACATTGGAGCAGTTGTTCTTGCTGATAAATCAGATACTCCTCCACTTGAAGATGGAGAGTTTTATATTGATGATGTTGTTGGACTTGATGCATATAATGTAGATGGCGAAAAAATAGGTATAGTTACTGATGTTATTATTATTCCTGCGAATGATTTAATTGAAATTGAACTTTTAAATGGTAAAAAAGAGTTACTACCATATGTTGATGAATATATATTAGAAATTACAGACGATAAAATTATTGTAAAATTATTAGAGGAATATCATGATTAGATTTGATGTATTAACATTATTCCCAGAAATAATTAGTGGGATGATATCAAGTTCAATTTTAAAACGTGCAATTGAAAAAGGATTAATTGAAATAAATATTATTGATTTTAGAGAATATGCTGGAAATAAGCATTCTACAGTAGATGATTACGCATATGGTGGTGGCGCTGGGATGTTAATACGTGTAGATCCTATTTATAGAGCTCTTAATACTATTGATGGAATCGATAAAGCTCATAAGATTCTTACTTCGCCTAGCGGAAATGTATGGAGTCAAAAGAAAGCTGAAGATTTATCTAAATTAAATCATATTGTAATCGTATGTGGACATTATGAAGGGATTGACGCAAGAGTACTTAATTATATTGATGAAGAAGTTTCAATTGGTGATTATGTTTTAACTGGAGGTGAGATTCCTGCAGGTGTTATTATTGATTCAGTATCAAGACTTGTAAGTGGGGTTATTGCGGATGATTCTACTGTCAACGAATCTTTTTCAATGGGACTTTTAGAATATCCACAATATACTCGCCCTCAAGAGTTTGATGGTTATAAAGTGCCAGATATCTTATTATCTGGTCACCATGCTAACATCAAAAAATGGCAACGTTATGAAGCATTAAAGAAAACATATAAGGTTCGTCCTGAATTACTTGACCAAATTGAGTTATCTAAGGATGATTTAAAAATGTTAGAAGAAATTAAAAATGAGGTAAATGAATAATGAAAAAAAGTTATTTATTAATTTTAATTATTTGTTTATTCTTTATAACTGGGTGTAAGTGTAGAAGTAATATTGTAATAAAGTTTTATCAAGAAGAA
>JAZSIL010000209.1:0-3336 GCA_045533785.1 Bacilli bacterium | reverse complement strand
GATTAATGAATTAGGAATTATTTATCAAGATAAAGCATTGTTTTTATATTCTAATTATAAAAAAGAAAATGGATATAAAGAATCTATTAAATTATCTAAACTTTATGATTTATATAGACAAGACTGGTGTGGATGCGAATTTTCATTAAAAGAGCACGAAGAAAGAATAAATAATAAAATAAGCGAATAAAAATCGCTTATTTTTTAAATATAACCGCAAATCTTTTTAATAAAATACCCCAAATCCTTTTAATAAAGCACCACAAAATACTTAAATAAAATCAAAATGGTTTATTTAAACATTATTACTTGAAAAATAAGTTAATTTATGGTAAAATAAATAAAGATAAAAAATGAGGTGACTTTATGTTTAAAGGATTAAAAAAATTATTTGACCCATCATATAAAGAATTAACAAGATGTGAAAAGATTGCTGATAAAGTTATTGCACTTGCTGATAAATATAAGGCAATGAGTGAAGAAGAACTTAAAAATCAAACAAATATCTTTAAGGAACGTCTTAATAATGGAGAATCTTTAGATGATATTATGGTTGAGGCTTTTGCTACAGCTAGAGAAGCATCTACAAGAGTTCTTGGAATGACTCCATTTAGAGTACAAATAATTGGTGCTGCTGCAATGCACTTTGGTAATATTGCAGAAATGAAAACTGGTGAAGGTAAAACTCTTACATCAGTAATGGTTGCGTATTTAAATGCTTTAACTGGACGTGGTGTTCATATTGTTACGGTAAATGAATACTTAGCAACACGTGATGCTACTGAAATGGGTGAAGTACATAAATATTTAGGTCTAACTGTTGGTCTAAACTTAAGAGAATATAGTAGTGATGAAAAACGTGCTCAATACGCATGTGATATTACATATTCAACTAATAATGAACTTGGGTTTGACTACTTAAGAGATCATATGGTTGTATACAAAGAAAACATGGTTCAACGTCCTGAATTATTCTTTGCTATTGTCGATGAAGTTGACTCAATCTTAGTCGATGAAGCTAGAACACCATTAATTATTTCAGGTGGTGCTAAACAAGGATATAACTTATATGAACAAGCAAATACATTTTGTCGTAGACTTACTGAAGATGTTGATTTTGAAGTAGATGAAAAATCTAAACATGCTTCACTTACTCCAGAAGGTATTGTTAAAGCTGAAGAGTATTTCCATTTAGATAACTTATATGATATTAGCAATGTAGAATTATTACATCGTATTAATAATGCCTTAAGAGCTAATTTCATTATGAAAAATCAAGTTGATTATGTTGTACAAGATGGACAAATTATTATCGTTGACCCATTTACAGGTCGTTTAATGCATGGCCGTCAAGGGAGTGAAGGTCTTCATCAAGCAATTGAAGCAAAAGGAGGAGTTGAAAGTAAGATAGGAAGTCGTACTCTTGCAACAATTACATTCCAAAATTACTTTAGAATGTATGCTAAACTTGCTGGTATGACAGGTACAGCTAAAACTGAAGAAGAAGAATTTAGAGATATCTATAATATGTTAGTTGTAGAAATTCCTACAAATGTTCCTGTAATTAGAATTGATGATCCAGATTTAATTTATTTTTCTGAAAAGGCTAAATATGAAGCTATTTCTGAAGAAATTAAACGTCGTCATGAACTTGGTCAACCTATCTTAGTTGGTACTATTTCAATCGAAACAAGTGAATTATTATCTTCTATTCTTAAGAGAAAAGGTATTCCACATAACGTTTTAAATGCTAAACAACATGCAAGAGAAGCTGATATTATTTCTCATGCCGGTGAAAAAGGTGCTGTTACTATAGCAACAAATATGGCTGGGCGTGGTACGGATATTAAACTTGGTGAAGGTGTTCGTGAACTTGGTGGTCTTGCGGTACTTGGTACTGAACGTCATGAATCACGTCGTATTGATAATCAGTTAAGAGGTCGTTCTGGTCGTCAAGGTGACCCAGGATATAGTAGATTCTATTTATCAACTAAAGATGAATTATTAATTCGTTTTGGTGGTGACAGACTTGAAAGAATGTTACTTATGATTACTGATAAAGATGAATCAGGTGAAATGGCTCCAATTGAGTATAAACCTTTCTCTAGTGTTGTTGAAAGTGCTCAAAAGAAAATTGAAGGACAAAACTACGATAGACGTAAGAGTGTTGTTGAATATGATGAAGTTTTAAGAAAACAACGTGAAGTTATTTATGGTCAAAGAAAAGATATTTTATTCTTAGATGATATTGAACCTACAATTCTTAAAATGATGGAAAATGTTGCTTATCGTGAAGTAGCTAAATATGCTGATCCTAACGATCCATCAAAGATTGATGCAATTAGATTTATGAAAGAATTTATTATTCGTTACTTTGATCAAGGTTACATTATGGTTCCATGTCCAAAATGTCAAAAAGTTCAACGTGTTCATGATGGTATTCCTACTCGTTGTACAAATCCTGACTGTCGTTTAGAATTTACTGTAACTAGACGCCGTGATACTGAAGCACAAAAAGCTATTAAAACTACAATTTCAATTGAAGAAATTGAAGGAAAGAGTTTAGCAGAAGTTCAAGAATTTATTTATAATGTCTTAAAGACAAATCTTGATTCTAAGAAAGCTGATGCAGCACCTGAAAATTACAAAGAATTCTTAAAACGTAATTTATTAAGTGTTGTTGATAAACACTGGATGGATCATATTGACCAAATGAGTACACTTCGTCAAAGTGTATCGCTTCAATCTTATGGACAAGTTAATCCACTTCGTGAATATCAAGAAATTGGATTTGAAATGTTTACTAAGATGATTGAATCAATTGAATCTGAAACTATTGCACTAATTAATTGTCGTTTCATTCCTGTTACGATGGGTGAACGTGAAAGAGTTGCTAAAATTGTAGGAACTTCAGGTGGTTCAAGTGATGAAGATGGCAAGAGAAAGCCAGTTGTTAATAAAAATAAAAAAGTGGGTCCTAACGAACCTTGTCCATGTGGATCAGGTCGTAAATATAAACATTGTTGTGGACGTAAATAATAAATTACAAGCTTAAGGCAACTTAAGCTTGTTTATTTAATAAATTGTTATTTAATAAATAAAAGAGGGTTGAAATGGAAAAGTTTGAAATTGTTAAAGCAAAAGAAGATTTTACAAAAAGACTTGATGCTGTAAAAAAAGTTATTGATTACGATAATTTAAAAATAAAAATAAAAGAATTAGAAAATAAAATGGTGGCTGATGACTTTTGAAGTGATCAAAAGTTAGCGTCTAAAATAATTTCTGAATGTAATGAGTTAAAGGAAAACTTAAAAACATATGAAAAATTATTATCTT
>JAZSIL010000177.1:0-2064 GCA_045533785.1 Bacilli bacterium | reverse complement strand
TAATACGCATTAATAATTCCTCTGGAGAAAAACGAGTTGTTACATAAATATCAATACCAAGATCAAATCCATAGATTTTATCATACTCTTCACTACGAGCAGATAACATAATTACAGGGACTTAAGAAAACTTTCTAATCTCTTTAACAGCTGAAAATCCATCTAACACTGCCATCATAATATCCATAATAACTAAATCATAATTATTATTTCTTACCATTTCAACTGCTTCTTTACCATCACATGCAAAAGATGATTCACATACTTCACATTTAACTTTTTTAGCAACTAGTTCCCGAATATATACTTCATCATCAACAATTAAAATATGCATAAGTTTTCTCCCTTCATTATAATATAACTAATAGTTTTTTCTTATTATATCATATTTTTCTTTAAATTTTGTTATATTTAACTAAAAAAATGATTTATACTTGTTATTTAATAAAAAAAATAGTATAATATACCTATAACAAAGGAGAATTTTATGAAACCACTAGCTTATTTAATGCGTCCTAATTCATTTGAAGATATTGTTGGACAAGACCATTTAGTAGGAAAAAATGGTATAATTAATAAAATGTTAAGCACAAATAGTTTATTTTCATTTATCTTATACGGAAATCCAGGATGTGGAAA
Organism: Bacilli bacterium; assembly: GCA_045533785.1. Taxonomy (GTDB): domain Bacteria; phylum Bacillota_I; class Bacilli_A; order ML615J-28; family CAG-313; genus UBA1737. Next base: position 1,425 of record JAZSIL010000177.1, on the reverse strand, counting down.
GACAACAATTGCTGAAGCTACTTGTAAATTAAGTGGTTTCAAATGGTTTAAGTTTAATGCTTCAACAGATAATAAAGAAACTTTAAAACAAATTATCACTGAAGCAGCATTTTTAGATAATGCAATTATCATTGTTGATGAAATTCATCGTATGAAAAAAGATATTCAAGACTATTTACTACCATACGTTGAAAACGGTACAGTAATTATGATTGGGTTAACTACAGTAAACCCATATCACTCTGTAAATCCTGCAATTAGATCTAGATGTCATGTGTATAGACTAAATGATTTAACAAGTGAACATTTACGAATGGTTTTAGATAGAGCATATAAATATTTAGATAAACCAATTCAAATTGATGAAAATGTCTATGACTATATCATTAACCTTGCAAATGGTGAAATTAGAACATTAATTAATTTATTTGAAACTTTAGTCAAAACATCAACAGATCACATCACAATTAAAGACGCAACAGCAATGTTGAATAAAGCTAACGTTTCATTTGATGCAAATGGTGATAGCTATTATGACACATTAAGTGGGCTTCATAAATCAATTAGAGGTAGCGATGTCGATGCAGCTCTTCATTATCTTGCTAAATTGATTATTGCTGATGACCTTCAAAGTTTATGTAGAAGACTTCTTTGTATAGCTTATGAAGATATTGGCCTTGCAAATCCAGGTATAGGTCCACGTGTAAAAGCAGCTTGTGATGCATCACGAGAACTTGGAAATCCTGAAGCACGCCTTCCTCTTGCTGTTGTTGTAATTGAAATGGCGCTATCTCCTAAATCTAATTCTGCTTACTTGGCTCTTGCTAAAGCAATGGAAGATATTGAAAATGGTAAAAGTGGAACGCTTCCAAAACATTTAAAAAATACTTACTCATTTGATCCTTCCCAAACGGCTTATAAATATCCTCACGATTATCCTAATGCATGGGTTGATCAGCAATATTTACCAGATACATTAGTTGGAACAAAATATTATATTCCAAAACCTACATCCAAATCAGAAACAAGTCTATATAATAGATACATGCAAATAGAAGGTTTTAAAAACAAAAAATAGAACTTAAGGTTCTATTTTTTTTATTTCTTCTAAAGCTAAACCACCAACCGCAACTCTCATAACAATATCTAAATTTTTAATTAACCCTTCTTCCCCAATCTTTAAACCAGTACTGTGATAAAAACCAAATATTTTTAAAACATATAATTTAGTAAACGCTAAGGTCATAATATAACTAAAAGAATCATACAAATAATGATCATTGACAACATAATTATCAAGTCTAACTACAAAATAAAAAGGAAGTTCTTTACTTAGTTCAATTAAATATCTAATTTTATTAATAAGTTCACTATTTACTTTTTTAGAGTTTAAATTTATAAAACAAACCTCAATTAAACTATCAT
>JAZSIL010000106.1:0-2997 GCA_045533785.1 Bacilli bacterium | reverse complement strand
AACTGGATGACGACCATCTTTAATAACAAGTTCATTATATCTTGAGAAAGTTGGTCTTACATAGTTGTTTTCTTTTGAAACAATACTTAAACTAATTAACATATCGATATGCGAAATTATATTAGCCAGTTTTTGAATTTCATGAGTTTGTTCTTTACATTTATTTCTTAAGTTGTTAAATAATTCAATTTCAAGATTAAGCGCAAGTTCAGCACTTCTTAAAATTAATGCTTCACGTTCTTTTAACTCTTCTGTAATATAACGTTCAGAGTTAGCAGTAGTTTGTTTACGAATATAACCAAACTCATCTTTTACTAGTGGTAAATATGATTTAGTTACTTCAATATAATAACCAAATACTCTATTATATCCTACTTTTAAACCCTTAATTCCTGTACGTTCACGTTCTCTTTGTTCTAAATTAAGTAAAAACTCTTTATTTGTAGATTCAACGTTACGAATCTTATCTAGTTCAGCACTATAACCATCTTTAATTACGCCACCATCTTTTAATAGATATGGAGCATCTTCTCTAATGGCACTATCTAATTCGTCATGTAATTCATTAAATAAAGTAACTGCTTCACTAAATTTAGCACTTTCTACACCTTTTAATTCTTTTAATTTAAGTTTAACAGAAGGTAAAACACCAATTGATTTTTTTAGTTGTAATAAATCTTTTGGACTAGGTGCACCAAAACTAATACGACCAACAATACGTTCTAAATCGTAAATTTCAGTAAGTAATTTTTTTAGTTCTTCAGTAACAATATAGTTTTTATGAAGCTCACCAATAAAATCAAGTCTTGAATTAATTTTATTTAAATCAACTAGTGGAAATAAAATACTTTTCTTTAAAAATCTTGATCCCATTGCTGTAGAACATTTGTCTAAAATAGCAAATAAATTGTTTTTAAAGCGATTACCATGAAGACTTTCTACAAGTTCTAAGTTTCTAACCGCATTATTATCAAGTCTTAAATACTCTTTATTATCATAATAAACAAACTCTTTTAAATGTACTAAAACTCTCTTTTGTGTCTTAATAATATATGATAATAATCTTTTTGCAGAAAACTCTAAAGATGTATTTAAATTAGCTGTTAAACCATTTAAATAACCATCAACAGTTAAATCTTCATTAATTGAAAGTAATATACCATAAATTTTAGTAAGAGAATTTTTTATACTATTGTTTATATTACTTGGAACTACTAATTCTTTAATACCAAGTTTATTGATTTCACTTATTACTAAATCAATATTATTTGGAAAACTTGTAATTAAAGCATCACCTGTAGATAAATCAATATAGCTAAGAATATACCCAGCTTCGTATTTATCTAAACAACCAATATAGTTATTACTTTTATCAGATAAGTAAGATTCATCAATATTTGTACCTGGTGTAATGATACGGATAACATCACGATGTACAATCTTCTTTCCACCTGGTTCTTCTAGTTGTTCTACAATCGCAACTTTATAGCCTTTTTGACTTAGTTTTTCAATATATGAATTAACTGCATGATGAGGAACACCACACATTGGCACTCGGTCATTTTCTACCCCAGCATCTCGCCCTGTTAAAACGATCTCTAATTCACGACTTGCAACAATTGCATCATTAAAAAACATCTCATAAAAATCCCCTAGTCTAAAGAATACTAAAGCATCTTTATATTGTTCTTTAATTTCTAAGTATTGACGCATCATTGGAGTGTATTTACTTTTATCAATATTTTCGTACATAATATTTCCTCATTTTTATAGTTTTGTAATTATTATATCATAATTTGTGATTTTAATCAAATAATTGTCAAGTTTTTAGCGTTTGAGATGATTAATTACCCATCTTTTTAAACTCAACCGCTTAGAAAAGGGTATAAAAAAAGGCCCAAAAATTGGACCTATAAATTACTTTTTATTTAAATTATAAAAATTTAAAACTTTAATTGCTAAATCATCATTTAGTTTTGCATACTTTTCAACAAGCTCTAACGCAACATTAAATCTTGTAGCTTCTTTCTTAACATATAAAGAATCATACTCATCGCCAATATTTTCTTCATATTCATAAGCTATTAGACCTGAGTGTCCTTTTTCTTTCCACGCAAAATATCCGCCTAAAAATAAAACGCATTTTTCATAATTATTATTTTCAATCAAATTATTATCAATAATTAATTTTGTTGCTTCAAGTTGTGTTAATGCTAAAAACATTCTTCTTCTAGTATATGCTTTATCTTCTTGTTCATCTACATCATAGTCCCAAAATCCTGCATAGGTAATTAATTTTTCAATAGCTTGTTTTTTATATTCAGTATCTAATAATAAGATATTAAAAATATAAGCTGATTCAATATAATTTTCAAATATTAACTCTTCATAGTTAGGAAATCTATTTATCCCAAATCCTAATTCAAAAAATCTTTTTAAATCATATTTCGAATGACCTAATAAATAATGAATATAAGCTTTTTCTAGATCTATTTCTATACCCATACCATATTCATAACGTTCACCTAAAATAATATTTAATTCTTTTAGATTAAACAATTCATCAGTTTTTAATACTTCATTAATATAATTATCGGCAACATTATATTGTTCTAACTTAAGATAAATTCTAATTAATAATAAATGATTTTGAGTAGTATCTTTAGTAGTTAATTCCTCAATTATCTTTTCGATTGGAACGATGCTTGCAGTGAACGTTTCATAATCATTAATGGCCCCTTTAATATATTCCCATCGCATTTTTATATAGCTTGCGTTAAATTTTTCATTTTTTGAGATAGTAAAACTTTCTTTTACCGTTTCTAAAGTATAATCGTAATTAAAACTACTTTTACCTGCATTAGCATATTTAGTATAATCATATTCAACAAGATATGTCCCATTATTTAAATCAGTACAAGAAATATTAACAGGAAAATCGTAAGATGCATGAGTTACTTTTCCATTAATAATTACATATTGTTGATGTTCTTTATA
>JAZSIL010000002.1:0-5221 GCA_045533785.1 Bacilli bacterium | reverse complement strand
TATTATTTTTTCTTTTATCTTAAATTAAATAAAAGTATTTTTTATAAAACAAATATAATAAAGAATAAACTTACAATGATAAAAGTTAAAATATCGGTAAGTAATCCTACTTTTAATGCATATTTATAATCTTTAATTTTAACACAAGAAAAATATAAAGTAACAATATAAAATGTTGTATCACTGCAACCTTGAATTATAGATGATAATAATCCTAAATTACTATTAGTTCCGTAAGTATTAAATACTTTTAACATCATTACTAAAGCGCTAGATGAAGAAATGGGCTTCAAAAAGGCCTGAATTACGATTTCGATTGGAATACTTAATAAATTTACATATTTATTGAAAAGCTCAATAATACCACTATTTGTAAACACTTCTACTGCAAATACTAGTGCAAGTAAATTAGGAAAAATATCAAGTAAAATCCTATAATTACTACTTACACCATTTTTAAATGATTCATAGCAATTAACCTTTTTAATAACGCCATATAAAATGATAAAACTTATATAAATAACAATTATTATCATAATTTACTTCTTTTATAAAATATACGATCTAAGATAATTGCAAGTAATGTTGAAATTGAAGTTGCAGCAATCATCATTAGAATTAATCCAAAACTACTACTACCACTATTTAATTTTCTAAGACTAATAATAGTGGTAGGAACCAAAGTTAAACAACTACAGTTTATCGCAATAAAAGTAAGCATACTTCTAGTCACCGTTTTTCCATCACTAGATTCTTTAGCCATTTCTTTAAATGCTTTTAAACCTATTGGTGTTGCGGCTGCACCAAGTCCTAAAATATTAGCAACCATATTTGAACAAATAAGTTCATATGCATAACTATCCATATCAAGTTCAGGGTAAATTTTTTTTAAAGGTTTCTTTAAATATTGACTAAATCTTTTTACCATTCCGGAATCAATCGCAATTTGAAATAGACCTCCCCAAAATAAAATAAGGATACCAGTTTGAAAAAAAATATCAAAAGCTTTCATACTTGAATCAATCATAATATTTCCAAGGTTATTTACATTACCAGTTAATACACTAATAAAAATTCCTGCTATTAATAGAAAACACCAAATCTTATTCATAAACCCTCCTCAAATCGTTTGAAATAAAAAAAGACGAATAAATATTCACTCAACTTATTAGATTTCGCCTTTTAATTTGACTAAACCATATTCACTAAGTCTTCTATGCAAGTCCCAATCACTATATGCATCAAGTGTTACAACAACTACTTGATTAAATTTATTTTCAAATCCAGTAATTAAAGTTCGACCTGCTTTTTTAGTGTAACCAGTTTTTCCACCTAAACAGTTTTCTAAAGAGTGTACTAGACGATGTTTATTTCTAAAGTTTAATATTTTATATTCATAGTTTACACTTCTATATGTTTTAGTTCTAAAAACTTCTTTAAAAAAATCAATCTTATAACAAGCAGAATAAAGAATTGCTAAGTCATATGCTGTTGTATAGTTATTTGTTACACCATCTAAACCATGAGGATTTTCAAAAGATGAATCTTTCATTCCTAGTTCTTCTTTAGTCTTATTCATAAGGATAATAAAATCATCTAGTTCACCACTATATTTATATGCAAGTGCAAGAGCAGCATCATTACCACTACAAAGGAGTAATCCATAAATTAAATCTTTAACGCTGATTACATCTCCTACTTCTAAATAAATTCTTGAACCTTCCACATTAACCATATCATAAGTTATTACAACAAAATCATCTAAATCATAATATTTATAAGCAACATATGCTGTTAAAACTTTCGTAAGCGATGCCGGTAACATTTTAGTATAAGCATTATTTTCATATAAAACTTCATTATTATATAAGTCAAGAACAATTGAGGATTTTGAAGTATCATTAAATACATTTGTATTTACAACTTTATCTATTTTTGTTTTTGGAATACATAAGCCAATCATCAATATTAAAATCACTACTATAAATATTAATATAAATTTATTTTTCATAAGTACATCACCACTTAAGTATATGATTTAATGATAATAAAAAGACCACAATAAAATATTGTGGTCTACGGATAGAAAGGGATTCAATTAATTTAATTTTTTTATCGTTATGTCGCCTTTATCAATTATTTCTTTTACATCATTAGCAACTTCGATTAAGTTACCATTAGCATCATAATATCCAACACCTTCAGTTAATAAAGAATTTAGAGTATTGAAACTTTTTAATCCACCAATAAATGTTATACCGATTCCTTCATCATTAGTTCCGAAGTAAATTGGTTTATCGCTATAAATATGATTTTTGTTACTTTCGATAGTTCCACAATTAATATAATTTGTACTCCTTAAATGAAGTCCTTCTGCAAATGGACCATTCACACAAATATAACCATCATTCATTGTTAATGTACCACCATTACCTTCAAAATATATTCCTGCAGTAATCCACATTTCACTAACACTATTAACAACGATTAATCCACCATTTATTGTAAGAGTTCCTAAATACATACATATTCCATTTGCAACCCAATCACCTATTGTATTATTTACTTCTATTATTCCATTATTGAATATTAATGTTCCACCTTGATTATCAATTCCTATATATTCAGCAAGAATTTTACCATTTTGATTGCTTGAATTATCTTCAATAGTTACAACTGCATCACATAATTCTCCCCACTCTTTACCTATTTGAATTATTGAAAATGGTGAATTTAATGCACTTAATTGATTTCCATTTAAATCAATAATTATATTACCAGTCTCTATTAAGATAGCATATTCAATTTGATCATATTCATTCTTCTTAGCTTCTACTACGATATCATTCATTAACTTAAATGTTGCAGGATTATCTGAAGAACTATTTTTTTTGGCGTTTGAAGTTGCATTTAAAATACCATTTGAAGAATATACTAAATATGTGTTAGATAATACATTGTATTCGTAACCTTCCATATTACTATTAATTTCATCAATCATACCTACAATTTCACTATTTTCACCGTAAGTTAATTCAAACATAGATATTAGATTTCCATATTCATCATAAATATAGATTCCTTCAAGTAGTGTAGCGGCATCATTTAATTTTATATCTATAGTTGTATTTGACGAGTTAGTATAGCTAAACATTCTTTCACCTTCAAATAAACCATTTGTGCAATCATATAATGAAATGTCACTTGCTACTTCTAAATTATATTTATCAGAAAAAATACTTGTAATGTTATAAGTTAATACTTCGGAAGTAATTGTTTTTGACCAGTCAGTGGTTTTTTTAAATAAATATGTAACATTTTCGTTAGTGTAATAATACATTTCACCAAGATAATTGTTTAAATATAGTAAGTTATCATCTAAATAATATATTGTTTCATCAGCAGTTGGAATATAATATTCTTTTACTGTAACTTTATTTAATGAAAGTGTATTATTAATAATTTGTTGTAATGCTTCTTCATTTAAAAGTATTTTACCACAATTATAATCACAAATAAAATCACTATTTTTATCGTTATGTTCAATTATATTGATCGTTAAATCATTATATGAAGTTTTGGAAGTTCCAAATTCATCATTAAAATAAGTTTCACATTCTGTACAATACCAATATTCTTGCATACCTTCTAATGTACAAGTCGCATCTATTAATTCATGATGTTCTAAGCTATGACCGAGTTTATCAATTTCTTTATATGTTGTATAATCACATTCTTCACATTTTTCGTAAGCTTCATATCCTTTGTCAGTACATGTGGGAAGCTTTTCTTCAAAGTTTACAAGTTCATGCTCATGTTTATTTTTATTTTTGTTTTTACACCCTGTTAAACTAAAAAAGATTCCTATCATTAAGATTAGTAAAATTGTTCTTTTCATTTTTCCCTCCTAGGCATTAAAATTTTTGTTTAGTTTTATACTCAAGTTCAATACTTGAGTATATTATAGTAGAAAAATTTTATGTTTTCAATCATTTAAATAATTTTTTTAATAAAACTCTTTCTAAAATCGTTTGAAATAAAAAAAGTTGAGTAAATATTCACTCAACTTCTATAATTTGATTAAACTTAAGATAGTTTTTATGATCCTTCCACTACATATAATACATCAGAAAATTTTGTTCTTTTCGTTCTTCCAAAAAAAACAAAAGCATATCCATCAAGTGTTGCAAGATAAGGAACATCAAAATCATATGGATCATATTGTAATAATAATTCAGGTTTATCATTATATTCATCAACGTAATTACTAGGAATTCCTAATAATTTAGTGCCAGAATAATCAGCTTCTACTTTTTCAAATGTTATTAGATATGCAGTACTTAGACTATCTCCCATACAACTATTATCATTATAATCTGTAATTAAACACTCAGGTTCTGTTTTGGAATACTCTACTAACATATCAAAATCTTCATTTGGATATTTTGAAGTATCTAGAAAAAAATACAAATATCCTTCATGTGGTAATCGATTATCAGGATCTAAATCTTTAATTTCTTTTAAATTAATTTGAGCAAAAAAGATTGTTTCAGCAGGAACATTTGCAAATACATCTTCTGTAGCAGTTGGTTTACCAAAAAATTTACTTCTTGATTCATCAAATTTTTCGTCAATTGTAACTTTAGTAACTTTTAAAGCTATTGCGTAATCGGCATTTTTATTCATAAGTATTTTCTCCTTTAATCAAATTTAACATGAGGATTCATCTCTTTTGGTGTTTTCCAATTAATATTACGTTTCGCGTAAGCTTCTTTAATTAATTCAAAACGTTGATAAGGATGATGTAAATCACCAAGTTCTTTAATTTTATTTTCTACTTCATTCATTACAGCAGGAAAGTATCTAATAAATTTTTCACTATATTCTATTTCATCTACCTTTAAAGGTTTATAGCTTGCGGCTGAGACGATGATATCCATATATTCATTAAATTCATTTATCAAACTCTTTAAATCGACTTCTTCTTTTAGATGTTCTGGGAAGACATTTAACAATCGTAAATATTCTGCAATATAATAAGCACCTTGTTTTTTATTGCCAGCTTTTATAGAATATTCTTTTGCTAGTTTATAACATTCTAGTGCTTTTTTTCGTTTATATATTAATTTATAATATTCAGCAATTTCACAATATACTAATGCTGCTTCATCTGATTTGATATCTAAATTTTTACTTAATTGATTTAATAAATTATTAACAA
>JAZSIL010000093.1:0-4281 GCA_045533785.1 Bacilli bacterium | reverse complement strand
GATTGTATAACCTTTTTTAATGATATTTAAAGGATTTAATATTGTACACTTTTCTATCAAATGATTAATCACTTTATCATAATCATTATTTTTTTGATTTATTAATAAATTAATTTTACTATCTAAATTATTAATTTCTTTATGTTGATTGTCAATATATCCAATAATCAATTCACTTCTTAAACGATTATTTAGATTCTCAACAGACAAAACTTTATTATTTAAATAATTATTATAACCAATAATTAACCTATTTTTTAAATCAAGAATCTTATCATCTAATTTTTTTGCAAGTGCATCAGGAGCAAGTAAATTTAAACGATTATTTAAATCAGTTAATTGTTGTTCCTTTACATTAATGATATCATCAAATTTTGCAAGACCATATGAATTAACAAGTGAATTCCATGAATTAAAACCATTAATTAACTTATTTTTAATACCAACAGTAAGTCGTTTAGAATAATTTAATATTAATTCATTAACATCTTTTTTCTCTTTTGTAAGTTTCATTGCAGCACCAGTTGGAGTAGGAGCTCTAAATGAACAAACAAAGTCACAAATAGTATAATCACCTTCATGACCTACTGCACTAATAGTAGGAAAAGGAGCTTCATAAAGTTTACGAGCTAAAGCCTCATCATTAAAACAATTTAAATCTTCAAAACTTCCTCCACCTCGACCTATTATCAAACAATCAATACTTAAATCACGATATGCTAAATCAAGAGCATTAATTAATGATCTAGGTGCATCTTCTCCTTGAACAATTGCAGGAAACAATTTTATTTTAGCAAGCGGAAGTCTTCTATTAAAAGTTGAAATAATATCATTTATTGCTTCACCTGTTAATGCAGTAATTACGCCTACAACTTCAGGATATTCAGGAATTGCCATCTTATGACTCTCTAAAAACAATCCTTCGGCTTCAAGTTTATTTTTTAAAGCCAAATATTGTTCATAAAGAAGACCGATACCTACTTGTTGCATATTAGACACAATAATGGCATAAGTTCCTCTTTTTTGATATATTTGAATCTTTCCTATTGCTTGAACTTTCATCCCATCAGCAGGTTTAAAAGAAAGTGATAAATTTGCTGGATAAAAAAACATTGCTGATATTTCTGAAAATTCATCTTTTAATGAAAAATAATAATGATTTCCAGATTTTTTAAAGTTAGAAATTTCACCTTCAATATAAACTTTTTGTAATAATGCATCAGATTCAAACTTATAACTAATATAACGATTGACTTCTGAAACACTAGAATATGATAATTTGTTATTCATAAATTACCTTTGCAATATTATCTAATACTTTATTATTAAATTTAACTTGTTTATCATTTTCAACAGCTGAATATTCTTTTGTTATTTCAACAGCTTCATTAATAGCAATTTTAGGGTCAACTCCCATAAATTTCATTTCATATGTTGCAACTCTAATTAATGCTCTATCAACATATGACAAGCGATCAATTGTATATTTAACAAGTGATTTAATAATAATGTTATCAACAGCATTTAAATTATTTACAACACCATCTACTAATTTATGAGCATAAAGAGTATCTATTTCAACAGGGTATTCTTCATCTGCTTCCATCATAATAAGATCGTTTAAGGCATTTAAAGTTTCAACATCACTAAGCTTACTTAAATCCATATTATATAAAGTAAGTACTGCAATAATTCTTCCATTATGTCTTTTCATAATATTCTCCATTCCTACCTTTTGGTATAAATACATAATTTCTCAATTTATATTATACTATAATAAATTACTTTTTGCAAACAAAAAAAGAAAAAGCACTACAAAAATTTGTAGTACTATTCATCATCAGTTAATAACCAATCACTACCTTTAAAGCAATCAGGTTCCTCTTTAAATAAATCATTATAATCTTGTTGACGAAGAGCTTCATAAACACAAATTGCACAAACATTTGACATATTTAATGCTCTGATTTTATCATTCATAGGTAGTCTAATACAATTTTCTAAATTATCTCTTAAAATACTTTTTGGAATTCCTGTTGATTCTTTACCGATTACAAAATAATAAGTTTCATTTTGATCTGATAATTCTAATTGATGCGGCGTTTTTTTCCCATATCTTGATAAGTAATATTTTTTACCACCTGGATTTTTTTCTAAAAATTCTTCCCAGTTTTCATAAATAATGTAATTAACATTTGGAACATAATTTGCTGCACTTCTTTTAATACTCTTTTCATCTAAAGAAAAGCCAAGTGGTTTAATTAAATGCAGTGTTGTATCAGTTCCAGCACATGTTCTCATTACATTACCAGTATTTTGGGGAATTTCGGGTTGATATAATACGATATTGTTATTTGCCATAATTTCATCCTCTTTCTTATACTATTATATCATATTTTGTATTTTCTTATTTAATAAAAGGCAATATTATTTAAAATATGATAAAATATATGAGTAATTAAAAATACAAAAAAATATATTATAAGGAAAAAACTATGGATAAAAAACTTAAATTGAATTATCAAAATACATTTTCTATTGGTCTTGCATTTTTTGCAATATTAATGTTATGGCAAGTATATAATACCTATTGTCCACTTATCTTAACTGACCTTTTAGCATCAACATTTGGTGATGATGCTGATAGACTAACTTATGTTGTAGGTATCATAATGGCAATGGATAATCTAGTAGCATTAATAATTATGCCAATTTTTGGAACTCTATCTGATAAAACAAATACTAGATGGGGAAAAAGAATGCCTTATATCTTAATAGGTATGCTTGCATCTGCACTAGTATTCCCTCTTATCGCAGTGTTCTTTATTATGGATTCACTTCTTGGTGTTATTATCATTATGGGACTTGTACTAATAATTATGCAAGGGTATCGTAATCCTGCTGTAGCTCTTATGCCAGACGTTACACCTAAACCACTTCGTAGTACTGCTAATGGAATCATTAACTTAGTTGGTTATATTGGAGCTATTATAGCAGGTGCACTTGCGATGGTGTTTAAGAAAAATGAAGCTAATCCTAATAATTTAGTTTATTTATGGCCGTTCATTATTTCATCAGTTTGTATGCTTGCTGCAATGATAATTTTAAAAATTAAAATTAATGAACCAAAACTTTTAGCTGAAACTAAAGACGATGTTGAACTTGGAGAAAAACTATCTCAATCAATCGAAGAAATCAAAGAAGACAAGCCACTAAGTAAAAAAGATTTCACAAATCTAATTGTTATTTTAATTGCAGTATTCTTCTGGTTTATGGCATTTAACGCAATAGAAACATTTAATAGTGTCTTCTGTCGTAAAATTTTAGGTGATGAAGGAATTCATGGTACTTTTACAATCATCTTAACAGTATCTTCGATTATTTCATTTATTTTATTCTCAAGTGTAGCAAATAAAATAGGTCGTAAATGGACAATTGTAATTGGACTTCTTTTATTAATTTTAGGTATTGGATTAATGACACTTATTACATTTGTTTTAAAAGATGTTATCACTGATTATGTATGGGCAATCTATATATTTACTGTTTTAATTGGTATTGGTTGGGCACTTGTTAATATTAACTCTTATCCAATGATTGTTGAAATGTCAAACAAGACAAATGTTGGAAAATTTACAGGATTCTATTATACTGCTTCAATGATTGCACAAACTGCTACACCAATTTTAGTTGGTCTAATAATGTCTTTTAATCAAGCTGGATTAAAATTATTATATCTTTATGCATTTATTACAATGATTCTTGCACTAGTTGTATTTGTATTTGTTGTAGAACGTCGTGATTTAAATAAAAAACAAGAAAAGAAAAGTTTTTTAGAAAATCTTGGCGAAGTAGATGATTAATTAAAAATTAAAACTGTGATCTCATTTGAAATCACAGTTTTTTTATATATTCTTAAAAACATTAATAGATTTTTTCAAATCTTCACTTGATTTTACTTCTAAAACAACGTATTGATTAGATATTAAAGTTTTATAAAATGTTAAGTCCATATCTCCTTCGCCTAAAACTAGATGACATTTTTTATCTACAGCATCATGAAAATGAAATTCTTTTAACTCTAAACCATACTTATCAATCAAATTAAAAATCAAGTTTTTATCTGTATAATCATGACCAATGTCATAATTAAAATAAAATCCTTCTTTTACTAAATCAATATAAGTGTTTACAATAAAAGTTGGTGTTTTGACATTTTCTAAAACTAGCTTAACATCATATTTATGTAATAATTCAGTAATTTTATATAAATTATTGTTA
>JAZSIL010000307.1:0-13228 GCA_045533785.1 Bacilli bacterium | reverse complement strand
TATTCAGTATAAACTTCTATAGAAGATACACGCACTTGATTTCCATCACATACAAATGTGAATGAAGTAACTGCTTCTGCAAATTCAAGGATGCATTTAGTTCCGTCAAAAGTAACTGTAGCTCCAGAAAGAGTTGTTTTACTTAAATCATAACCTGAAATTGCACAAATAACAAGTTTAGTAAATGCTTTTTCACTTTCAATTACAACCTCTGAAGATTTATAGAATCTTGCAGGATTATAATATTTTTCGTTTACATTAGAAGTAGAAGAAGCTTTGTTATTAGTTACTTTTATTCCGTTTTCTTCCCAAACTTGAATTTCAGTTGAAATTTGAGTTCTCTTTGATAAATTATCAAAAGTGATAGTTACAGCGCCTTCTGCTACTTGATCATACGAATCATCATGACCTGTAATTGTGATTGTAGCACCTTGAGCGATTTGACGTTTTTCAGAGTAAGTACCCATAGTTCCTTCAACAGTAACAATATCACCTAAAGCAACTTTTGTATAAACTCTAAATACATATAATGTACCTGTAGCATCTTTTAATGTAAAGTTCATGTTTCCAAATTGATCATTCCAAGCTTCAACAGCATCTACTGTACCTTTAATAATTACAGCAGTACCATCAGCAAGTTCTAAAGCTTCTGCGACAGTATATTCACCAGCACTTGGTTCAACATAGTTAGGATCTTTTTCTCCACAAGCACATTCACCATTAACATATTCATGTTCATGAGGAACTTCTTCACCACCAACAATCTCAACTAACCAAGCGTTCTTGAATTGAGCATTACCATTATATTGACCAAGCACACCATAAACGATAATTTCATCACCATCTACAGGTTTAACTTCCATTGCATCATATCTTACAGTACCATCAGCACTATATAAACCATATACACAAATTTGATTTGTTCCGTCTGTTAAATAGAAGTTACCATATGTTGTGTTATAGAAACCAGTAACAGTACCTTTTACATAATATTTTTCTTCAGTATAAGTATTGTGTTCTTTAGCAGCACCTAATGCAATTGCTTCTTCAATAGAGATACATCCGTATGGATCTTCTTCTACAGGTTCATCTTCAACAAAACTATCAATATAACATCCAGAATTGAATTCTAATGTTCCACCATAGTTAGTTAATTGACCAACGATAACAACAACATCACCAACTTTTAATTGATCTTCAGCAGTAAATTTTTCGTTATTTAAATATTTAGCACGGAATACGATTAAATCTTTTGCACCATCTGTGATAGTGAAAGTAGCATTACCATAACTTAAACTTAAATCTGTAATTTCTTTAACTGTACCAATAGCATAAACTTGTTCAGTAACTTCTTTATCAGCAAGTTCACCAGCAACTAATACTGCATCACTTACTGTATAAGGATCTTCTTTAGTACCAGCATGTTTTGGAGTTTCTTTAACAATCTTCTTAATTGTAACTGTTAATTCTTTAGAAACTGAAACTTCACCAACTGTAACAGTAACTTTTAATACAACAACTTGATCTTCTTCTGTGCGTGTTACTTTAGCAACACCTTCAGCAATTTCAACACCTGTACCAGAAACAATTTCCCATACACCAGCATCACTTAAATCGAAGTCTTCAGTGTATTCAGATTTTAATGAAATTTGAGATAATGCAACATTAGCTTTAGTTTCGTCATCAACTACAGGAGCAGTAACTTCTTCAATTCCACCATTCCATAATAAGTGGTTTTTAACGATACGTGAATCACGGTCGTAACCACAACCAGCAACTTGAACATATTTACCAACATATGCTTCTAATTCAGCTTTCATTTCAGGAGTATAAGATTTATAGTAAATCCATGAAACTTCACCAGTGTTAGCATCAGTAATAAAGAATTCATCTTTTGTAGTTTCATTATAACCGTAACCTAAGTAACCTTCAACTTTATATAAGTCACCACCTAAATGACCGATAACTTCGTCACCAAGACCTTTATTTTGATCTTCCCATTGTTGTGGAGTAACTACTTTATATTCAGGTAAAGTAACTTTACCATTTGATTTATTAACAGATACATTAGAACCAACTTGTAAGCTTCCATAGTATGAATAAACACCACCGATAACTTCTACATAATCACCAACTTTAACTGATTTATTATCACCATAAACATAAATACCATCAGTACCATCATGTAACATGAAACCTTTAGTAGCGCCTTCAGCATTAAGTTTTGCAGTAACAACACCACCTAATAAAACATTATATGTAATATTACTATTTGAAACTAATGCTTTTTCAACACCTTGTTCAACATAGATATAATTCCAAGCACGAAGTTTTACATCTTCAATTGTTCCAGCATCTGTACCTTCAGGTTTAGCAAGAACTGTAAATGTAAATTGTTTTGAAATAGGATCAGTTGTAGCAGTTTGAGTGCCATTATTTTCCCATGTATATTCAGCAACAACTGTTGCAGTAACAACTACAGTAGCAAGTAAATCTTCACCAACAAGTTCATTTCTTTCGTCATCAAATTCAGGACGATTAACTTTACCATTGTTAGCAATGATATCTTCTTCTGAACTTGACCAAGAAATTGTAACATTTGGATAGTTCTTATTCTTTGTAGCAAACGATAATGAAGCAACTACTTTTGTTCTATCTTCATCATCCCAAACTAATTTACCTAAAACTTCTTGAGCATCAGCTTCAGCTTGTTCTTTAGCAGCAACTTCAGGAGATTCAGTAACTTCTCCACACGCAACTAAACAAACAAGAACAAGAAGTAAGCAAATTAAACCAGCAAATAAATTGCGTTTTTTAGACATACTCTTTTTTTCCTCCTTGTATGTTTCTTATTCTAAAACAATATCTTCAAATGAAGTTAACATCATTTGAATATAACCATTATTTGAATCATCTGTATTGCTATCATAATATGACACGACAGCAGTTATAGATTTAATAGTTTTTCCATTAAACCATTTATAACTTGTGATTCTTCCATCAGGTCCAACTAGATTAATATTATTTCCAACACGAACATCTAATCTAATTTCTTTACCATTTTTATCAACATAATTAGTTTGAATAGTAAATGCGTTATCATTACCATCATAACCACCAGTTACTTTTAAATTAGTTAAATTAACTAAACTACCAATTAACACAGGATTATCAACACTAACGACTGAATTGTCAGCAAGATAATCAATGTTGATAGCAGAATTAGGATCTTCTGGAGCGAATGATCTTACTTTAACTTGAATATCAGTAATTTGTAATGTACCAAAGTAATAACCAATTTTTCCTTCAATAACAACAGAGTTACCTAATTTTAGTCCAGCTTTTGGTTCATAACCACCATATACATAAACACCATAATATTTATTGTCTTCATCATTATATTGTTGAATATAAGCTGAAGAAATACCATCTCTTCTTGCAACAACACCAGAAATAACTACTTTTTTACCTTGATCTTTTTTATTAACAGCAGCTTCAATAGTACCATAATTAGCTTTAATTTCTTTTAATGACATTGCAGTTGATTCTTTTGAATAATCATAATCAGGGTCATTATTATAACCATAAATACGACATCTATTAAGAGTAACGTTATATATAGCCTTACTAAATGTTTCATTTAATTTTGTATCACTAGCTTTTGCTTTTGCTAATGCTATTTCTGCTAATTCTAAGTTAAGTAATCTTGAATCACCATTTTCATCAATTAACCATACCCAGCATAGATATCTTTCGCCAGTAGAATCAAATCTTTCTTCAAGATTTTCACTTTGTAACACAATTTTATGCGCAGATTTTAATTTGTTTTTAGTGTGATTACTAGCAGCAAACCCCCAAGGTTCAACTTTATATGTTGATTCAGGAGTGTTGATACCAGAAAAACGACAAGTAATTTTTTCACCATTCTTTGTTTTAAAATGAGCAGTGTCACCATCAACAAATTGATTAATCGCAACTTCACCTATACCATCTTTAACAAAGTCTTTTCCTTCCCAGTTTTCTTCTAATTTAAGAGCATCTGTTTCAGGAGTAACATATTCATAAGTATCCTCAAAAGGATCGAAATTTGGATCAACTTCGCCACAGTCACATTTTCCATCAACATAGTTATGTGTATGTGGTGTTTCACATCCTGCTAGTACGAACACTAGCAAGAATGCGAAAAAGTATTTAATTATTTTTTTAAACATATTATTAACCTTTTAAATCTTAGCTATTTTCAAGTGTTGCAAGAGCTTCTTTAATAGCTCTATCAACATCATATTCTTTTTGATTGTATAAAATAGATTTAATAACGAATTCACCTTCAGAACGAGCAGCAGCAGAACCAGGGAATGCAACTGAAGTATAGAAGTAAGGAGATTGAGCAAGACCTACAACACAAACTTCTTTTACAGCATCGTAGTTATATTGTTCATTACCTTGTTCATCTTTAATAATTTGGCTAACATATTCTTTGTATTCTTTAGATTCAGCAACGTCTTTACGGATTGGGAAGTAAGCAGTTCTTAATGTCCAATCTAATGCTGATTCATAGTTAGTTAAATATTTCATAAATAACCAACCAAATAATTCTTCTTGATCATCAGTACAGTCAAATAATGTAACGTTTGTACCTTGTTGAATAACTTGCTTATGATCTTCACTCTTTTGAGGATATGGAGCAACACCAGTTACGAACGATTCATCACTAACAACGTTGTATTTAGCACCAGCACTTGAACCAAGTGTCATTGGAAGTTGCATTGCTTTAAACGCATCTGAACAGTAATCTGTACCAAGGTAAGTAGAAGTAACTGTATTACCTCTATTAAATTCATCAACTAACCATTGAAGAGCTTCTCTAGCTTTAGGATTATCAAATAAATAAGCACCTTCGCCATTTCTAAATCCTGTATATTCACCACCATATTGTTGAATAATTGTGATAAAGAAGTTAGCTTCAGAGTCAATACCGATACCACCAACTTTTTTACCTTCGTTTTTAGCTTGTTGATATTCAGTAGTTTGTTTCCAAGCTTCACAAATTTCAATTACATCATCCCAAGTTGCAGGAACTTCCCAGCTATATTTATCAAATAAGTTTTTATTATAGAATAAAACTTCAGTAGATTTGTTAAATGGAATTGAATAGATTGTTCCTTTATCATCATAAATACTACCTTCAGCCCAGAAGTTATCAATAAATCCATAAGAATCTGCAGGATCACCTTCTAAACCATATTCTGAATGTTCGATATATTTATTTAATGAGCTAACTGCTCTACCTTGTAAATAAAGTGAAACATGGTCAGGATATGCTTGAGCGATAGTAGGTTGTTCACCTACAGCAAGACTTGAAGCGATAGTTTGTCTTAAAGTATCGTAATCACCTTGGCTTGTTTGTTCAACAGTAACTTTTGCGCCATACTTAGCTAACATTTCAGCTTCAAATCTGTCAATAATATCTTGAATAACAGCTTGATTGTCAGCACCCATTGCATGATAGAATGTAACAACTGTTTCTTTAGATTTATCAATTTCATTTGGTGACATAATTGTACCATCATTGTTATTATTGTTATTGTCGTTTCCTCCACCACTACATGATGCAACGCTTACTAAAGCGATCAACATAACTAATACAGTTAAAAACTTTTTCATTTTTTTCTCCTTTTGATATTTTACATTTAATTTTTATTTTTGCTAAATCAAGAATATAAATTCTTCTTTAGTTTTAGCCTTTAATACCACTACGACTTACACCTCTCATAATGTATTTACGTAAGAAGATAAATACAATAAGAAGTGGCGCAGTTACGATGGCAGAACCTGCCATTTGTAGACCTTGAATAGTACGTCCATCTGCAGTACTGTCTGATTTAAACGCTTGGCGTAAACCATATGTAATTAAGTACTTATTTGGATTTCTTGTTACCATCATTGGCCACATGTATGAGTTCCATGCACCCATCATTTTAAGAATTGTAATTGTAATAAGTGTTGGCATTGCAATAGGAACCATAACTTTTAGTAAGTATTTGAAATCGCCTGTGCCATCAACTTTTGCAGCATAATAAAGTTCATTTGGAATTTGTTTGAAATTTTGTCTTAATAAGTAAATATAATAAACACTTATTACAAATGGGATAATTAACGCCCAATAAGTATCAATACCATTAAAGTAACCAACTACTGTGATATAGTTTGAAATTGTCATCATTTCACCAGGAATCATCATTGTAGTTAAGAAGATATTGAATATTAATTCTCTACCTTTAAATTGAAGTCTTGAGAACGCAAAAGCAGCAAGAACTGTTGTTATTAATGTTCCAAGTGTAGACCACACACCAACCCATACAGTATTAAAGAATAATCTTCCAGCGTTTAATCTTTTAATTGCTTCTGGATAGTTAGATATAGCAAGTTTACGTGGGAAGAACGTTGGCATAGCTAATTGAATTTCTGCTTCTTCTTTTAAAGATGTTGCAATCATCCAGTAAAATGGTATTAGCATAAAGATAGCTAAAACAGCTAAGAATGCATAACATACTATATATTTAAAAATTTTCATAACGCGTTCACGACGCATTGTTTCTTCAGCAGAATCACCAATATACGCTGTTTTCTTAGAAGGTGTATGTTGGAATAAACGTTCATCAACACTTTCGTTTGATTTAACTTTAAAATTTAAATAAATAACACCTATTACAACAGCTATAATTGTAAGGATTAACATCATCATAATCGTTCACCTCTAGAAATGTACTTTCTTCTTTTCGATTATTTTATTAATTCCGGTGAAGAATAAAATAATAACGAATAGAACAACCGCACCGGCAGCAGCATATCCAATAGTAGTTCCACTATTTTTATCACCTTTTAAGTATTCATAAATATACCATACCACTGTACCCATATTATTATGGCTACCAACAGATTCGGCACGATCACCAAAAATAGCAACAACTGATGTATATTCTTTAAATGCCCCGATAAACGAAGTAATCAATAAATAGAAAATTTGTGGTGATAGAAGCGGAACAGTAACCTTACTAAATGTTCTTAGTTTTGTTGTTCCATCAATTTGTGCAGCTTGATAATATTGTCTATCAACACTTTGTAGTGAGCTAAGTAAAATTATAACTTTAAATGGAAGTGAATTCCAAACAATATAAGTAACCAATACAATTAAAGATGTAAAGAATTGACTGTTAAATAAAATTACAGCATTTTCATTACCACCTAACCAGTTAACACTACTATTTCCCATCATATTCAGCAGCGCATTCATTAAACCTTGTTCAGATTTAAACATAACACTAAATACCATACCAATCGCAATTGAATTTGTTACATATGGTAAAAAGAATATTGTTTGTAAGAATTTTTGTAATGGTTTAATAGAATTTAATGCAACAGCAATAACTAGTGAAAGTGCAATTGAAATAGGAACTGATACAAATACTATAATAATTGTATTAATTAAACATTGTACAAAAGCATTTCCTTCTGAAAAGATTTTAGCATAATTTTGAAAGCCCCATCCTTCTGGATTATAAGGCGCAAAGTAGCCAAATCTTGTTAACAAATAATTATATCCATAATTAAATGATATTACGAAAGTTTGAATAACTGGATAGAAAGTAAATATTAATAGCAAAATAATCGCTGGCGATAGATATAACATTCCTTTCCAGAAATTTTTTGTCTTATTTCCTTCAACCATAACTATTGTAACCTCTCTTCAGTTACTTTATGGAATACAAAGCATTTACGTTTTTTAACTGCTACTTTAATATCAGTACCTTCTTCTATTTCAACATCTGATTCAATAATAAATCTAAATGTATCTTTTTCAGAAAGTGGATTAGTTGCGATAACAGACATATCACGACCAATACGTTCGATTTGTTTAACATGAATACTTAAAGTACCTTCCTCAGAAACTTCAAACCCTTCTGGACGAATACCGATAGTAACTTCTTGATTAGGAAGATCAGTATCACCGATACGGTCTTCACCAATATATAAACCACCATCATGAACATAACCAGCAAACACATTAATAGGTGGAGTACCTAAGAATTTAGCAACAAATAAGTTTTTAGGATTATCATAAACTTTTTGTGGTGCATCTGTTTGTTGTTCAAGACCGAATTTCATAACTACAATTTCATCAGAAATACTCATTGCTTCTTCTTGGTCATGTGTAACGAAGATAGTTGTAATTCCTGTTTCACGTTGAATTCTTCTAATTTCTTCACGAGTTTGTAAACGAAGTCTTGCATCTAGATTTGATAAAGGTTCGTCAAGTAATAAAACTTTAGGTTCTTTAACTAATGCTCTTGCAATAGCAACACGTTGTTGTTGTCCACCTGATAATTGTTTAGGTTTTCTATCAAGTAATTCTTCAATACCAACTAGTCTTGCATATTTAATAGTTCTTTCTGCAATAATATCTTTTGGTAATTTCATATTTTGAAGAGGGAACATGATATTTTGTCTAACAGTCATATGAGGATATAGTGCATAGTTTTGGAATACTAAACCAATACCTCTTCTTTCTGGTGGTAACGCAGTAACATCTTCGTCTCCAAAGAAAATTTGGCCCGATGAAGGTTCATGTAAACCTGCGATCATGTAAAGTGTTGTAGATTTACCACATCCTGAAGGACCAAGTAAGCCAATAAGTTTACCAGAAGGGATATCAATATTTAGATTATCCACCGCACGCACTTCTGAATTCTTATCAGCAAATATTTTTGTTAAATTCACTAAGCGAATGTCCATAATAATTTTCCTCCTACTTATTAAAGTTTGCTAAAAAATAGCTCCATTCACGTTATTTATTTTACCACATTTTAAACTTTTAAGCAAACAAGTTGGTAAATAATATTTTATTTTGATGAATTTTATATTTTCTTGTTTTGACAAACAAATGAAAAATATGAGTTTTTCGTGAAAATCAATCACTAAAACTCATATTTTGCTTTTTAATTTTTTCCTATTTATTTAAAATGGTAGATACAAAAATAACAACCGCTATAGCAAGTAATATAAACCCAAAAACCTTCAAAGACTTCTTTAAAAGAGATAAAATTCCCATCGCAACAAGTCCTAAAAAGACTAAAGTAATAAACCCTTTTAAGATGCCTGGAAGAGGGATTATCCATTGAGAAACAAGATCAAAAAAGGAATTTCCAAGCTCAGATATTTTATTAATACAATTCATTTTACTCTCCTATTTTCGATTACTAATTCGATTTGCTAAAGCCCTTTTTAAAGTCAATTCATCAACAAATTCAATATCTCCACCAGCAGGTAGGCCATACCCTAAACGAGAAATTATTAGTTCTTTTTTTGAAAAAATCTTTTCTAAATATAACGCAGTAGTCTCTCCAGCAGGAGTAAAACTAGTCGCAATAATTAATTCTTCAACATTCTCATTTAATCTTTTTTCTAGTAAATCAATTGTTAAATTATCAGGCCCAACACCATCCATTGGAGAAATCAAACCATTTAAAGAATGATATAACCCATTATATTCGCCCATATTTTCAATAGCTAAAATATCTTTCGTGTCTTTTACAACCATAATTTTAGATTTATCTCTAAGTTTACTAGAACACAGTTCACACGGATTTTGAATACTTAACATTCCACACACAGGACAATTACATACTTTATCTTTTGTCTCTATTAGTACCTTGGCAAATTCATCAACTTGTTCTTTAGACATCTTTTCTACAACATAATAAGCATATCTTCTTGCTGTCTTTTTACCTACACCAGGAAGATTTTCAAAAGATGAAGCAAGCAAATCTAAAAACTTTAAATTAGACATAATTTTAGAATAGATTTGTTAAAGCTTGATATTTAGACATTTTTTCTTCTGTCATTTTATCAATGTCTGCAAGTAAAGTATTTGTAACAGATGCGATTGCATCTTCTAATGTTTCGCGATCATCTTCATCTTCTATTACAAAGCTTTTATCGACAATAACTTTAAACCCTTTTCTAGAACCATACATTTCTCCAGTCACAGGAAAACAAGTAGCTGTAAACAATGTTTCTTCAATTTGTTTTTGAGTTTCTAACATTTCTTTTTGAAGTTGACGCATTTTACGTAACATAGCTTGTTGATTCATAACATTACATCCTTTCTATCTTTATTCTTCATCATCACCAAAGAAATCATTAGCTTTTTCAATAGCGATTTCTCGGTCTGACTTTGGAGATTCTTTTCTAACAACAACTCTTAACTTAGGATTGTTAATCGGTGTTAAAACTGGATAAACATCTCCAACTCTAAATTTATCATGATATTCTAATCTTTTTTCTTTCCAAGTATCATCAGGTAGTGCGATAAACTCGTATGCTTTTCCTAAACCTGCTTTTAATACTTCTTTAGCATTTTCATAATGTTTTGGAGTCATAATATGATTACATAATTGTGCATTAGGATATACAATTATTAAATGCGTTTTACCATTTGCAACAAGTAACCCATTACTTAAAATTTTAGCAACATATAACAATTGAGCACCAACTTTATCTTCTAAGTTAGCCCAAGCGCTCATTAATTGATTTTTAACGTTTTTACATTCTGGAAGTCTAGCTTCATGTAAAATATTTTCAATAACTTTAATATTATAAATTTGTGGTGTTAAATCAATTTCTATTAATTCCGATTGTACAGGAGTAATAGTTTCAGCTTTTGGTTCTGCAGGAGAAGGAGTTTCAACCTTAGGTTCAGGTTTTTCCACTTTTTCAACTTTAACTTCTTTTTCGACAATTGTTACAGGTTTACTCAATACTTCATTAATTTTAGATTCTAAATCTTTTACATTGTTTTCTAATGTATGAAGCATTTCTACTGTTTCAGTTAATGCACCATCTTTTAACGCAGAAACTTTTAATTCATCAATTTCAGCACGTAACTCATTTAATGATTTTTCAATATTCTCAATTTGAGAAATTAAAACTTGAGGAACTCCACCAATTTGTAGATTATCATATTTTTCTTTCATTAATGTTAATGCTTGAGTTAATACGAAATAATTAGTTTTAATTTCGGCAATTTGATTAGCTATCGAACTATCAACTTGACTGTTTTGTGAAGAGTTAACTGGTATTGAAAGATTAACTATTTTTTGTTCTAATTCGTTGACTTTATATTCTAATTCTTTTACTAGCCCTGTTAACAACTCAACGTTAGAATCGTTTTCTCTGTCCTTATTATATAAAGAAAAATTAGTATCCCCTTGTGACTTGATTTTTTCTATTTCTTCTTTAATTAAATTAAAGTCTTGAATTAACTCATTTACAACATCTGCAAGTTCATTATTTTGTGTTGAAGCATCAACATCAAACAATGATTGGAAACTTACTTCTGCATAACCTTTATTATATATTAATTCTACTTTAGACTTAAGATTATTAACTGTTTCTGTTAAAGAATTAATCTTTTCTTTTAACTCAGAAGGTTCAGCCGAAACAGGCATTGTTACGTTTTGAATGTTAGATAATTTTTCTTCAATTTGTGAAATTTTATCAATTAATTCTAAAATAACATCATCATCTACACTTGAAACATTTTCTATTGTTTCATCAGATTCACCTTTTAAGTTTTCTAAATCTTCTACTATAGCAGTTAAAATTGCATTTGTTTTAGAAATATAATCGTTTAAATCTCTTTCTAATTTTTTAACTTGTTCAACTATATTGGCATCAATTTGTTGTCCTACAATAGGTTGTTCTACTGTAGTATTTGATGCGTTAGATTCAGTCTCTTCAAAATCACCATTTTCAATATCTTCTAATCTGTTTTCCAAGATCGTAATTCGTTGTTCAATTGTATTTGGTAAAGCACTTGTTTTAGAAACAACATCTTCTAAAACGTTAATTTTACTAGTAATTGTTTCTTCAAATCCTTTTATATTAGCTTTTTCTAAATCGTTTTGTAATTTTTTAATTTTATTTTCAATCGTAGTTAGTCTTTGTTCAACTAAAGAATTATTTGGTGAATAACTTCCACTATATTCAGCTCCCTCACCATTATTTAAACGATATTCTAACTCTTGAATACGACCAAGAAGATCAATGTCTTCAGAAGCTGAATTAACAATTTTCATAATACCAACTTCAAGGTAGATTTTTTGTGAATTTGTAAATCTAATTTTATTTTGAACATCAACTAAAACATCAATATAATAGAAAAGTCTTTTACTATCAGTTGTTTCTACTAAATCCATAAATTCTTGTGTAGTATAAATATATTTATCGCTTGGGACTTCATTTACACTTTTATAAATTAACAAATCACGACAAAATTGAATAACATTTGTGATTAGTCTACTTACTTCTTTTCCCATGTTTAATAATTCATTAACATTTGAAATAGCAGTAGTCGCATCATTGTTGTTCAAAGCTTTTAAAAGTTCAATTATTTTTTGATTAGATATATTACCAGTTACATTATTAACATCTTCGACAGTAATTTCGCTTTCTGCATATACACTTGCTTGATCCAAAATACTTAACGCATCACGCATGCCTCCTTCAGCAGCTTCTGCGATACCATTTAAAGCTTCTTTAGTAATTTGAATATTTTCTTTTTCACAAATATAAACTAATTCTTCAGTAAGTTCTGACATTGTAAGTTGTTTAAAATCAAAACGTTGACATCTAGAAAGAATAGTCATAGGAATTTTATGAGGTTCTGTAGTAGCTAGAATAAACATTACATATGCAGGCGGTTCTTCTAAAGTTTTTAATAAAGCATTAAAAGCAGCCGTAGATAACATATGTACTTCATCGATGATATATACTTTTTTAGATAAAAAGCTTGGTAAAAAATTAACTTTTTCAAGTAAAGATCTTATTTCATCTACTCCATTATTACTTGCAGCGTCAAGTTCAACAACATCTGTAGTAATATTTTCGTTAATAGCTTTACAATTTTCACATTCATTACAAGGTTCACCATTAACTGGATTTTTACAGTTAACTGCCTTTGCAAGAATACGCGCAATTGTTGTTTTACCTATACCTCTTAAGCCGCTAAAAACATAAGCATGTGATGTTCTATTTTCGATTATTGCGTTCTTTAGTGTTTGGATTACATGCTTTTGTCCAATAACTTCTTTAAAAGTTGTGGGTCTATAACTTCTATATAATGCTTTATATCCCATAGTGATTCTCCTTTAATCAATTCTTTCTTTAT
>JAZSIL010000280.1:0-5475 GCA_045533785.1 Bacilli bacterium | reverse complement strand
CTTATTCCCAACAACTACTAATTTCATATTTTCATTTAGAGGTATATTAGGATCTACATTAATGTTAATAATATCATCTTCTTTTACTGCAATAACATTTAAAGAATATTTTTTTCTAAAATTTAATTCTAATAAAGTTTTACCAACCCATTCTTTTTTCATATTAAGTTCTACCATTGAAACATCTTTTGATAATTCAATTACATCTACAAAGCCTGAACTTAATAAATTTTTAGCCATTCTTATGCCAGAATCTTTTTCAGGAAAAACAACTTTATCAGCGCCTATCTTTGTTAATATTTTAAAATGCATATTATCAGAACATTTTGCTATAACATATGGAACGCTAAGTTCTTTACACAGCATTACTGTCATAACACTTGATTCAATATTTCCTGCCATAGCAACTATTACAACATCAACGTTTGCTATTCCTAATCTTTTTAAAACTTCAATATCTGTTGTATCAGCGCATTTACAATAAGGAAGTTCACTAGCAACCGTATTTACAATATTCTCATTTGAATCTACCGCTATTACTTCGGCACCACTATTTACTAATTCTTTTGCAACTGATAATCCATATCTTCCTAAGCCAAATACAGCATATGTTTTATTTATACTCATACTTTTTCCTCCTATCCAACACTTACATCTTCCATTGGATTTTTTATGATATTAGTTGATTGCTTTTTAGATTTAAATGCAATCGCAAGTGAGATTGGACCTACACGTCCAAGATACATTGTTATTATAATTATAATCTTTCCTACATTATTTAAAAATGGTGTTAAATTTCTCGATAAACCTACGGTTGCTGTTGCACTAGTAGTTTCATATAGGATATCTATAATAGGACGATCAATTGTAAAACAAAGTAACACAGTTGAAATGAACATAATTATAAATGACATAAATGTTACAGCAACTGCTTTTCTAGTAACTTCACTAGACAATGTCCTATCAAATAACACAACATCTTTTTTATTTCTTATTGACGCAATAGCTACCGCAAGTAAAGAAACCACTGAAATTGTCTTTATGCCCCCAGCAGTTCCAACTGGAGAACCACCAATAAACATTAAAACTAAACATATCATAGCAGTTTGATTTGTTAAGTTTTCTTGTGGTATAGATGCAAATCCAGCAGTTCTTGTCGTAATAGATTGGAACATTGCAACTTGAACTTTATCAAAAAAGTTTAATCCACCTATTGTATTTACATTATTATATTCAAATAATAATATCAATAAAGCTCCACCAAAAATTAGAACAATTGTTGATGTCAATACAATTTTACTATGTAGTGTCAAAGCATTGAAACATTTAAATTTTTTCTTCTTAAATTCTTTAAATACTCTTAAAACATCCCACCAAACAATAAAACCTAGTCCACCTAAAATAATTAATAATGATGTCGTAATATTTATTAGGGGATTAGTAGCATAGTTACATAAACTATTTCCCCCAATAATATCTATACCAGCATTACAAAAAGCAGATATTGAATTAAAAAAAGAAATCCAAATACCTTTTAGACCAAACTCGGGAATAAAAACAAACATATAGCAAATAGCTCCAATTGTTTCTATTATAAAAGTTCCAATAAAAACATACTTAATAAACTTTTTAAGACCTGATAAAGTATTTAGATTAAACGCATCTTGAATTAATTGATAATCTTTTAACTTTAACTTTTTATTTATAATTATCATAAAAGCTGCCATAAATGCTACAATACCTAACCCACCTATTTGTATTAATAGTAAAATGACGATATGGCCAAATAAGCTCCATGTTGAAAAAGTTGGGACCGTTACTAACCCAGTTACACAAGTAGATGTCGTAGCAGTAAACAGTGCATCAAGATAGTTGATCGATTCTTTATTTTTTACACTTATTGGTAAAGATAATAATAAGCTACCAATAAGTATTACAATTAAAAAACCTAATAATATTATTTGTGTTGTAGAAAATGATATTTTTTTATTCAAAATATAATTACCTCTTTTAGATAAAATAAAAAATAAAGTCTGTCAAAAGATGTTGACAGACTCCACCCTAGATAATTTTTACACTATAATTTTAACATAATTTAATATAAAATGCAATCATTCTGATAAATATTTTAAAATAAACTAATAACGAAATCACTTATATAGTAAATTATTGGAGCAAAAACAATTGCAGGTAAAAAATCAGCTACTTTAACTTTAGTAATTCCCATTAAGTTAGTTCCAATTAAAATTATTAATAGTGAACCTACACATGTAATTTCATTAATTACAATATCACTTATATAAGGAGCAATAACACTGGCAAGTAAAACTAGTGTTCCTTGTAGAATAAATACTGATATTGATGATAACATTACTCCGCGACCTAAACTAGCTGTAAGCATAATTGAAGAAATTAAGTCCAGTATTGCCTTAGTTATTAGGATTGAATTATCACCAGTAAGCCCAGCTTGAATTGATCCTGTTACAGTCATAGCTCCTACACAAAATAATAATGTTGCGGTAACCATACCTTCAGATAATGATTCAGTATTGTTTTCTTTTTTAAATTTTTGTTCTATTTTATTTGCTAGTTTATTCACTGCATTATCAATTTTAATAATAGTACCTGTTATAACACCTAAAACGATTGAAGAAATAGCTATTAGAACATTTTCACCAACTAAACTTCCGCTGATGCCTATATATAAAATACACACACCAAGCCCAATCATAACTGGTTTACTAATTCTTTCTGATATTTTATTTTTGAAGATTAATCCTATTAAAGAACCAATTACAATAGCTACACTATTTATTAATACACCAAGCATATTGTCACCTATTTATTTAATATTTTATTTATGATTGGATAAAGATATTCGGCCATAGAAATAAATCCATAATCAGTTGGATGACACCCATCAACAGTTTTTTCTGATATATTTGTCTTGCCAAGTATTTTTGATCCATCAATATAATACATATTAGGGTCATTAGATTTTTTTACATAATTTCTTTGATAATTTCTAATTTTCTTTTCATTCTTAATATAGTCATCATCATGAAATTCTAAATACATCATTATTTTACTGATAATAATAATTGGTGTAGTTGGATATTTCTTTCTTAAACATTTTACAAAATTATCAAGAGTAGCTTTTAAACGATCAAACGTTGCATTAGCTTCATAATCTAGAACAAAAACCTTTACGTTCTTTATTTCACTTAAAGCTTCTGCTATTTCTATATGACCTTTTCCATTACCAGAAAAACCAAAGTTAAGACACTCTACACCAAGCATCCTAGATAATATTTGTGTATAGCTCATACCTGGACGACTTGCACATCCACCTTGTGTAATAGATGTTCCATAAAAGACTATTTTATCATCATTCTTAAATAGATTATCACAAGGATTAATTATACTATTTGGGTTAAAACCAATTAAAACCTCTTCTACAGTTGCATAAAGTGGAAAATTAAGTACAAAAAGCTTATTATTACTAAATAAAGATGAGTGATTAAAATATGTAAACTCATATTCAGTTTTGTTAAAATCAAAGTTACTAGTACGATAGAATTTCATATCTTGGTAAGTTTTTCCAATGTATAAATCAAATCCTGCTTGACCTGTATATGGCATATGACCCATATGAAATTTAAAGCTAAGTTTAACTTTAATTTTTAAAACATTAGTATTTGAATAAAATGCAACAATACCACCACTACTATTTCCCGCAAGTACATCTACACTCCCTTCAAGATTAGGAAGCACTTCATCTAGTTTTTTTGATAAGCGGTGATATCTTTTATCCTCATTAAACCAATATAAACCATATATATTAACCAAGTCACTATTTTTTGGATCAATATACAATATATTTTCTTGTACTTCATTATTTACAAAATTACTGTCTACTTTTTTAATGTCTATCGTTTTACTCATAATCTACCTCTTCATTAATTATTATTTTGTACTCTTATTACAAAAACACTAAAATCAGTATCAATTAAAGTACCAATTGAGTGTTTTCTTCTTCCATCCTAAAGATTAAATTTTTGTTTTATCATTTCTGCAACTTCACTTGCGGTAAGGTTGTCGTTATTTATCCTTAAATAGTTAGTAAACGGAACCTCTCCTTCATGACTTATCAAACGGTGTTTATCTTCCTCGTTTAATAAGCGTTTTTTTGACGATTCTAAATCTCGTTTAGATGCTTTATGGGCTAATCTATTCTCAGTCTTATTTCTTTCTAGGCGAATTTCTTGGGAAGCTATTAATTCTACACAATAAAACTCATCAAATTTCTTTCTTAAATTTTCTACATACTCCCACTCTGACTTCATGTCAAAAGCCCACATGAGTGTATGTATCATGCCATCACAATCACTTTCTAAAAAATCATTAAAGATTACTTCGCGTAGTTTTAGAATTGTATCACCTTTGAATTTTCCAAATATTTCAATCACTGGTTCAATCATCATATGATTATGAAATAGTTTTAGATTTGTTATTTTCATTAATTCTTGCCCCACTGTCATTTTTCCAACAGCACCAGCCCCTACTATTAACACTAGTTTCATTTCATTTCTCCTTTATCTATAAATTCTTTATTTATTAGCGCTTCTACAATATTTTTTTCTATATATTCTATTCTATCAAAAACCATCGGTTTAAAATATCCTGTTACTGATACAACAATATTGTATTTTTTATTGATATAAATAACATTACCACCATCACCAATCGCTGCTATTACATCGCTTTTTCGATGAGGTAACCACCAAAGATATCCATAATCTTGATTACCAAATTTATAATCTAAAGATACATATGATTTAGTCATATCATTTAAGTAATTTTCACTAATTACTCTCTTATTATTATATATACCATTATTAAGTACAAGGATTCCTATTTGTGCCATCTCATATGCTGATAAAGACAATCCCCATCCAGCAGTAGGCATATCAGTTTCATCCATGAACCATACTTTACCGTGAGGACCTCTATTCATTAAATAGTTAAATTGATCTTCAGCTGATTTACAATTTGCATTTACTCTTTTCTCGATTCCTAGTGGTTTAAATAAATATTCGTTTGCAAAATCTAGCATATTCATTCCACTTGCACTTCTAATAATACCAAGTAAGATTTGAGTGCCTAGTGTATGATACCTAAATTCATTAGTAATCCCACTTCTACCACCTAAAGAGTCAAGTATTGCAATTGACCAATCCTTTGATGTACATACTTTTTTCCAAGGTTCACTTTTTCCTTTATATGGTGCAGTCATTGTTAAAAGATGTTTAATTGTAACATCATAAATTGTTTTTTCACCTCTTTTTGGGGTATAAATGTTTTTATAATAACTCATTACTTTATCATTAACACTATTTATATATCCTTTATCAATAGCTATTCCTATTAATAACGAAGTTATAGATTTAGTAACACTCATTACATTCATCGTAT
>JAZSIL010000284.1:0-3258 GCA_045533785.1 Bacilli bacterium | reverse complement strand
TTTTAGTACCATTTATTGGTGTTTTAGATACAAAAGAAGGATTTGGAAGTTATATAACTATGAGTATAATGATATGTGTGCCAATTTTATTAATGTGCATATATTATGTTGTTAGATTTACATATTATAAGAAAGTTAGTTTAAAATATATCCAAGAAGTAAAATTAGAAAAAACATATCCTTTTTTTAATCATATGAGTGGATTTGTTGTAGCAATGAATATAAATGGGAGTATGAGAAAAATAGATACTAAGGCTATTTATTCTAGTAGTATGTTAACGATTTTATCGCTTGATGAGTTTATTGGAGAAGTAGTTGAAGTGGGTTACGATGAAAAAAATGATGTTGCGGTAATAATTAGAAAAGTATAAAACGTATCAATAAAGTGATACGTTTGTTTTTTTGTGTTAATAGATGGTAAAAAAAATTTAAAAATAGTATAATATATATGAGATTATTCTCCCCCTAAAAATAATTATAAAGAAAAGGAAGAAAAGTATGAAAAAATTATTTACTGTATTAGTTTTAACTATTTGTGCATGCTTTGTTGCTTCATGTACAATTGGTACTCCTGGTTTTGCTAGTGTAGAAAAAGTAGCAGAAAATTTCTTTTGCGATGTTAAATTTGATAAAGTTACTGAAGATTTAGATTTCGTTAATAATGTTGATGGAGTTAAAATTACATATGAATCTTCAAAACCTGAAGTTATTTCTAATGAAGGTGTTGTTGTTAGACAAAGAGAAGATCAAGTAGTAGAAGTTGCTGTTAAGTTTGAACTTAATGGTGCTGCAACTTTAAAAGTATATGAATTTGTTGTTCTTGCAGAAGAATATGATTCTTTAAAAGAAGTAAAAGGATTTGCTGAAGGACAAGAAGTTTATGTAAATGGTGTTGTTGCTTTTGTTGTTTATGGTACTACTAAAAATATTCCTGTTGGTTTCTATTTATATGACAATACTGATGCTATTTATGTATATTCATATGATTTTGCAAAAGTAGTTGAAGCTGGTGATGAAGTAGTTATTACTGGTAACTATACTAAATATATTGATGAAGCAAGTGCATCATCTGCTGCTTATGCTGGTTATACTGGTGCTAGACAAATTGTTCCTGCAACTTGTGAAGTATTAAGTAAAGAAAATGAAATTAATACAAACTTTGTAGAAGAAACATCAATTGCTGATTTATGCATGATCCCTGTTTCTGAAAATATTACATCAAATGTTTATAAAGTTGTTGCAAGAATTAATAGAAGTCAAGGTAATGGATTTGTTAATTACTATTTTAACGATTTAAACGGTGTTGATAGTTATTATGCTTATACAACTGCTAATGGTGCTGATTTAGAATGGTTAAATGAATATGATGGTGAAGTTAGAGAATGTATTATTGCTATTCAAAACTGTAAATTATCTGCAAGTGGAAACTTCTGGAGAATTGTTCCTCTTCAAATTTTAGATGAAGTTGAAGTAAGTGATGAAACTTATGCATTATATGCTCTTGATAGATTAGAAAAACAATTTGCTGAAAAATATACTGCATTATGTAATTTTGATTTAGTAAAAGCAGATGAAATTTTAGAAGGTTCTAAGGTTAGTTATACATCTACATCTGAAGGTGTTGCAATTACTGATAAAGAAGATGTATTTAATATTGCTTTAAGCTTCGGTGAAGAAAAAGTAGTTATGAATGTTGTAATTAATGTTGAGTATAAAGGTGTTAATTATAAACGTGAAGTTTCATTTGAATGTGGAATTGAAAAACCTGAAATTGAAACTATTTCTATTGAAGAAGCAAGAAATGTTCCTGTAGGTGAAAAAGCTGTTATCGAAGGTTACATTGTTGGTTTCTTATATATGAAAGGTGCTACTACTCCTGCTGGATTTGAATTAATTGATGAAACTTCTTCAATTGCAGTATTTGTTTCTACTGCTGTTGATGCTAAAACAGATATTACTAAACTTAAAAAAGGTGAATATGTAATCGTAGAAGGTTTAGGTGATTTATATCAAGCAAGAGAAGATTATAATCATACAGGTTCTATTCGTTTAAATAACGCTGAAGTATTATATCAAGATTGGCAAGAACATGAAATTCCAAGTGAATGGATTGAAGAAATGCCTATGGCTGAATTAGTTAATAACCCATCTGATAATAATATTTCTAATAAAGTTTATAAAACAACAATGTATGTTGAAAAATCAAGTGGAAGTTATGTAAATTACTATATTCATGATTTAGAAGACCCATCTTTAAGTATGATCGTTTATTCACAAAACTCAAATAAAACTGGTCCTGGTGAATATGCATGGTTATCAGAATATGCTGGTTTATGTGTAGAAGCTTATGTAACATTACGTATTGGTGCTAAATCAAGTGGTGAATTCATTTGGAAAGCTGGTGTATTAGAAGTTCTTCAAGTTGTTCCTACTCCTGATCATTTAGTTGCTGGATTTGCAAAAGAAGAATTACTTGGTTCATTTGCTGCTGAATATCCAAGTGCTGCTACTGTTACTTATAATGTGCCAGAAGGTGCGACTTTAACAGTTAAAGAAGTTAGTTCTTCACAAGTTACTGCAAAAGTAGAAAATGGTGTATTTACAGTTGATGTAAAAGAACCAACATCTACTGAAAATGTAAAAGTAGTTGTTAATTTCAAACTTGGTGAATATAATGAAGATATTACTATTGCATTTAATGTTGTTAAAGCAAGTGTTATTGCATTAAAAGACTTTAGAGATCAAGCTGCTAAAAATGGTCCAACAGTTGTTGTTGAAGGTATTGTTTGTGGATTAGTTAAATCAAGTGGTGCTTCTAAATGGACATTCTATGTAACTGATGGAACTGCTACAATTTTATCTTATTGCCAAGCTACTGTTCAAGTTGGTGATAAAGTTAGAATCCAAGGTAATATTGATATCTATTATGGATTACCTCAAATTTCAAAAGGTAGTGTGGAAGTATTATCGAGTGGTAATGTAATTCCTCAAGATGCATTTAAAGTTAATGCTACTCTTGCAGATGTTGCTTCTGATGCATTTGCTGGTGAAGCTGCTAAAAATGGTGGTTTAGTTTATACTAATGTAACTGGTACTTTAAATATCACTACTCAAGGTGAAAAAGTTTCTATTACATCTGGTGATACTGAAATTGTAATGTATAACTATACAAATGCTAAATTCTATCAAGAAAATTATCAACCATTAGAAGCATTAAATGGTAAACAAGTTAAAGTTACTTTAGTATCTTATAACTGG
>JAZSIL010000256.1:0-5624 GCA_045533785.1 Bacilli bacterium | reverse complement strand
CAAAATTTAAAAGTTTATTTAAAAAATAAATAATTCGAGTTTAAAAAGAGAAAAATTCAAAAATACCTCTGTTTTTAGTCTTAAATTTTAAAATAGAAATAAAATTATGATTAAATTTTCACAAAAAATAAATAATTAATTCTTTTTTAGGTAAAAAAATAATTTAATGGTATAATGTAGTTAAAGAAAAAAAAGAGGAGATTTAATATGTTAACTAAATTTGATAATATAGAACCTGTAATTGTTAATGGTTTAAGAGGTGGAGAAGGATCTTGTACACTTTATAAACTTGAAAATTTACCTGTGCAATATAAAATGTTTGCGAAAATAGTTATTCATCCTAATTCTTCAATCGGATATCATGCTCACGTAGGCGATGAAGAGATTATTTATGTGCTAGAAGGAAAAGGTAAAGTAATTGTTGAAGAAGAAACTAAAGAATTATTACCTGGAATGATTAATGTTTGTAAAGAAAATCATTATCATTCTGTAATAAATGACTCTAAAGAAGATTTAATTATTATTGGAATTGTTACTAAAGGAGCTTAATATGAGTTTAGATATATATAATTTACTTGAAAAGATTAGTTTTACAAGAGTTTCAGGTTCAACTGAAGAGTTCAAGTGTGCAAATATTTTAAAAGAAGTGGTTGAAACATTAGGTGGACAAGCTGAAATATCTCCATTTGAAGTTAGCGGTTACAAAATAAAAAAAGCAACTCTTACTGGAAATGGTAAAAGTTATGAAGTTAGTGGTATTAAAGGAAGTGGCAATGCATTAATTACAGCGCCTTTTTACTATATGGAAACTAATTTAGATACTGATAAGTATGAAATTAAAGGTAAAATTGTTTTAATTAATGGTACTATGAATGTAACAACTTATAAGAAATTATTAAAATATGGTGCGGTTGGTTTTATTTCTTATAGTGGTGATATTACTGATACAAATAATAATAGTGATTTAGAAAATAAAGAATTACGTGATGTTTTAAGAAATAAAGGTATTATTCCTGGGGTTCATATGAGAACAAAATCTGCAATTGAACTTGTAAGAGATAACCCAAAAGAAGTGACTTTAGAGCTTTCGCAAGAAGATTTTGTGCTGACTTCTCATAATGTAATTTCTGAAATTACAGGATATATGTATCCGGATGAAGTAATTACTGTGACAGCGCATTATGATTCTGTTGAATTTTCTAAGGGTGCTTATGATAATGGTGCTGGAAGCGTTTTGATTATGAAGTTATATGAGTATTTTATAAAAAATGCTCCTAAAAGAACACTTAGATTTATTTGGTGTGGCTCAGAAGAACGAGGTCTTCTTGGTTCTAAAGCATATGTTGCGTCTTTAAGTGAAGAAGAATTACAAAAAATTATTTTTAATATTAATGTGGATGTTGCTGGTACCGTTCTTGGTACTGAATATGCATCAATTATGGCTGAAAATGCTTTGGTTGACTATGTAGACTATATTTCTAGTGAAATTGCATTTCCAATTGTTACAAGACAGGATATATATTCCTCTGATTCTATTCCATTTTCTGATAAGGGAATTCCTGCAATTAACTTGATGAGATTTGGTCGTCCTGGAGCTGCTCATATTCATAATAGACATGATACTATGAGTTTTATTTCAAAAGAATCACTTGAAAAAACATATTTATTCTTAGAATATTTATCAAATAAGATAATTAATGCTAACGTTTTTCCAGTAAAACGTGAGATTCCTGATAATATCAAGAAAAAAATAGATGAATATCTATTTAAAAATGAAAAATAATATATATAACGAAAGAAGAAAGAAAAATGAAAGATAGAAAACTACTAGAGTTGTTATTAAGCACTCATTCTCCTTCTGGGTATGAATTAGATATCCAAAAGAAATTAATTGAAGCAACAAAAGATATTTTTGATGAGGTTATAACTCAACAAAATTACAATGTTGTTCATGTTTTAAACCCTAAATCTGATGTTAAAATTTTGCTAGCAGCACATATTGATGAAGTGGGGATGGTCATTAACAAAATTAATGCTGATGGTACTTGTAGATTAGAGCAAATCGGAGGAGCAAGACCATATATGTACTCTGGACAAAGTGTTGTTGTTTTAACTGAACAAGGGGAAGTACCAGGAGTGATTGGATACTTGCCTAATATGGATAAAGGAATCAGAGCTACAGATTTGATTTTAGATTTAGGTGCGACAAGTGCTCTTGAAGCTAAAAAATTAGTTAGGGTGGGAAACCCTGTAATGGTTGATAGAACTTATACATACCTTGCAAATGACTTTTTTACTGGAAAAGCATTAGATGATAAACTTGCAGTATATATATTCTTAGAAGCCATTAAAAAAGTTAAAGGAAAAACTGACCTTGGAATATACCTTGCAACCACAGTTGGAGAGGAAACTACTGGTCGAGGAGCACATTCGGCAGTCGCGAAAGTTAATCCTACATGTGCGATAAGTTTAGATGTTACTTACGCAGCTGATATAAATTATCGTGAAAACTTATTTAATGATGTTTATCTTTGTAAGGGACCTGCATTAACAGAGGGATCTTTAATGAATAAGGTTATTCATAAAGATATGATAAACATTTGTGAAGAATTAGATATCCCATATCAAATTGAAACAGCTCCATCAAGAACTTATACTGACACTGATTCAATGTATACACATTTTAATGGAGTACCATGTTATTTATTAAGTATTCCACTTAGATATATGCATTCTTCAGTAGAAGTGTGTAATTTAAGAGACGTTGATCAATTAATTGACTTAATTGCGGAATTCTTATTAAGATTTGATCCTAAAAAATCCTTAAATCCATTTGAATATTAAATAACACAACCTCCTTTGGGAGGTTTTTTTATAGAAACTACTTAAAATTTGTAGTCTATAGGGCAAAGTCTAGCCTCTATTTCTCTTAAACATATTATATGTTTAATTGATTTTACTTGGTGCGCTTCCTTCATTTTCTATTTTTTTAATTTTTCTCCCTTCACTTATATAATTAAAAAAAGTTTTAAAATTGCTTTTGCGAAAATTTATAAAATTTAATATAAATTTAGTTAAAAATATTATGAAATATATATATAATTTTCCAAAAATTGAAAAAAACCTAAAAGAATATATATCTTCTAGGTTGATTTTATAAAAATAATGCAATGATAACTGTAAGAATTCCACTTGTTACAATTGCAACTGAACTGATTGCACCTGCACGAGTTGATATTTCTACTGCTTTTGATGTTCC
Source organism: Bacilli bacterium (assembly GCA_045533785.1). Taxonomy (GTDB): domain Bacteria; phylum Bacillota_I; class Bacilli_A; order ML615J-28; family CAG-313; genus UBA1737. Next base: position 2,365 of record JAZSIL010000256.1, on the reverse strand, counting down.
TACTGCATGGCTAGACGCTCCAAAAGCCATACCAATAGTTGCAGAACGATCAAGTTTGAATATTTTTGTTAAAATTGGACCAAATAGAGCTCCACAAATGCCGGTAATTACAACTGCGGCAATTGTAATTTCTGGGATTCCCCCAATATCTTGAGAAATTTCCTTCGCAATAGCTGTTGTGACTGATTTTGGAAGAAGAGAATAAATTATTTGTTTATCCAAACCAAAGAAATGACCTAAAATAAACACACTACCCATTGAAACTGTACATCCGATAATTGTCCCAACTAGAATTGGAAGCCAATATTGTTTGATTATATGACGTCTTGTGTAAATAGGAAGTGCTAAACATACTGTAAGAGGACTTAACATGAAATTTACGAAGTTTAATGCGTTGGTATATATATCTACAGTTTCTTTAGTAGCAAGTCCGGTGATATTTTTTATGATTATTAGATATATAATGATGGTGATACTTGTCAAAAGTAGTGGATTAAAGAGTTGGTTTTTAATAATTCCTCTTAAAAATGAAAATAATGAGTATAAACCAAGTGTTAAACATATATAAAATACAGGGGATGTAAAAATATTAATCATCTATGTCACCTCGCATTTTATCTTGTAGGAGCATTGTAAGTTTTACACTTAAACCTACACTCACAAATGTTAAAAAGAAACTTATAATGATGATTAAAAGTAGTTTCCACCATATAGGAGCAAGTATTCCAAAGTAGTTCATGATTGAAACGGCAACAGGGACGAAGAAAAATCCCATGTTGTTTACAAAAAATTCACCTACATCATCAACAAAATCATATTTTATTACTTTTGTAGTTAGTAAAATGAATAAAATAATCATTCCAATTAATGAACCAGGTATAAATACAGCAAGAATTTCTTTTATGAGATAAGAAATTATTTCACCGATGACTGAAAAACCTGCTATAAGGGCGAGCTGTTTTAGTAGTTTCATTGCTAGTACCTCAATTCTATATTTATTTTATCATAGAATTAATATTTTTACTACAAAAATTGTTTGATTTTTAAAATTAACATATTTTAATACTATTATTTACATATGATATATATGTATTTTGCTCTAAGATATTGACAAAACATTAAAAATTTAGTATAATTACATACGTAATGGGTCTGTAATTGGTTTCGACAGATTAGTATAGATTATCGTAAGCATACCGTGGGCAGGCACGTTAAAACCTTAGGTTTTAAATAAACGGAAATACAAATTATTCTTTCGCTTGCTAGTTAGCTAAGCGGCCCTGTATTACAGGTTAACTCATATATTTCTTTGTCTGTGAGAAATTTATGGGTCAAATAGCAGACTTTGATGATTAGGAAAGCTTGACCTATGATTCGAGATTTAGAGCTGGTAAATTATTAGTTTTGTTTATTTTCTAATAGTTTATAAGACCAAATTAATAAACTAAGTATGTAGAAAGCGAAATTTGCGCTAGTTTGGACACGAGTTCGACTCTCGTCAGATCCACCAATTAAAAATTGATGCCTAATAGTTCATATTAGGCTTTTTTTAATTTTAAATGATGAAAATAATAGTAAAGACTTTAATTTTGTGATATAATTAAGTGATCAATGTAAAAAAAGGATTTAAAAATCATGAAAAAAGATTTAAAAACAAGGCTTGTAAATAGGAAAATAAAAAAACCTAATTCCTTTTTAATGTTTATAGTAATGCGTTTACTTGGAATTTTAAACAAAGCGTATAAAGTAAAGTTTAATTATGATTTTGACCCGAAATCAATTAAAAAAGGGCCGATTATATTGCTTTCATCTCATGCATCGAGATTAGAGTTTATTTATATGCTTTATGGTTTTAAAAGAAATGATGTAAATATGGTATGCGGTTATCAAAACATTCTAAAAAAAGGGATATATGGTTTATTTATTAAATTAGGTATTATATCGAAATATTTATATCAACCTGATATTGTTTGTACAAAAAATATTTTAAAAATATTAAAGAATAACGGGACAATAGGTATTTTTCCAGAAGGTATTCAATCTACTAGTGGAAGTTTGCAGCCTATTAATCCTGCGACAGCTCAATTAATTAAGAAAAGTAAAGCAACAGTAGTTGTTTCTACATCAAAAGGAGCATATTTTGCAACAAATCGTTATTCTAAAGATCGTAAAAAAGGGTATATTGGAATTGAATATAGTTTAGTATTTACACCTGAAATGTTAGATAGTCTTAGCGAAGAAGAAATTTATAATAAATTGTTAGAAAAAATTAAGTATAATGATTTTGAATATAATAGAACTGCGCGAAATAAGTATATAGGGAAGAAATCTAATGCTTTTGGAATAGTAAAAATTTTATATAAGT
>JAZSIL010000185.1:0-3267 GCA_045533785.1 Bacilli bacterium | reverse complement strand
CTTAATTAAATTCTTAATTAAACTCATGGCTATAAAATATATAAGCATTCAATTTAAAACTTTATGTGCAAAAATCAACATACTTTTACTTTGTTTTCTCATTGAATAGTATAAGAATAACTTTAAATACTTATGAAATTTCATTTTCTTATATAACGAATAAATATAAAGAATCAAAAAAACACTCAAAATTAATGGAGAAAAGAATAAATTATAGTAATTTGAACTAATAATTATTCAACTTTTTTTAACTAATGAAAATATTATCTAAAATCAAAATATTATAACATTTATTAATTCCGCAAAAAATAAAAAAACTGCCTAATATAATTAGACAGTTAATTGTTAATTATAGAACTCTTCAATCGCACTATAAACTCTTTTATTAGTTTCATCGTCTTCATGGAAGACTTCATGACGAAGATTAGGTAAAATTAAGATTGAACTATTTACACCTTGACTTATATATTTTTTATGAAGTTTCTTTGTTGATTTTGAAAAGTTAGTTACAGGATCTTTTTCTCCTGTTAAAAATAAGATTTTCTTTGCTTTAATGTTTTTGATGTTTTTTGTTTTAGCTGCTTCATATAAGTTAATAGCTAAACTATAAAAATATCCAATTGGGTATCTTTCATTACATAAAGGATCATTTAGATAATCAATAATATTTTGTTCATTAATTGATAACCAACCCAGTTTTTTATCAAATGGTTTGTCAAATGCATCAAGTGATAGTTTTTGAATTAAATCAGAATAATAGTATAAACCATGTTTTTTAATCATTCCTTTTACGATTTTTGACATTAGTTTATATTTTAAAGATCCAATATCTGTTCCAGATAAGATTACTTTATTAAAATCTTCAGGATATTTTTCAATATAACATTGTGAAATCATCGATCCCATTGAATGAGCAAATAGATTTATTTCTAAATCTTGATGTTCTTTCTTTATGAAGTCATAAATATGTTTGATACATTCTATTTCAGCTTCAAAAAAGTCATCAGCTTTAACAATTCCAACTCTTTCACCATTAAAAATAGATTTTCCATGTCCAATTAAGTCAAAACCATAACAAATAAAACCTTTTGTAGAAAGATAATTTGCAACACTTTTATATCTACCAATATGTTCTGCCATACCATGTACAAATAAAATTATAGATTTAGGGTTGTCACAAGATGTTTTAAAACCATAAACATTAGGATAACCTTCTTTATAACTTTTAATTAAAACTTCTTCCATTTTATTTAAGTTCCTTTAAAATACTTTTACCAATTTTAGGTTTTTTAACATTAAAGTTATCTGCAATTGTTGCGCCAACATACGCAAACGTATCAAAGTCAGCAAGTACTTTACCAGTTAGTTTTTTACTATATGCAATAAATGGAACAATTTCTCTTGTGTGATCAGTTCCATGGTGTACTGGATCGTTTCCATGATCTGCTACAACTATTACTAAATCATCATCATGCATTTTATCAATAAAGTATTTTAAATCAGTATCAAATTCTTCAATTGCTTTTTTATAACCTTCTAAGTCTCTACGATGTCCATAAAGCGCATCAAAGTCAACAAGATTTGTAAAACATAGTCCTGTAAAGTCTTCATCTAGTAAGAAAATAGTTTTTTCCATACCATCATGATTAGATACAGTACGGATTGCTTTAGTTACGCCTTTGCCGTTAAAGATATCATTAATTTTTCCAACAGCTATAACATCAAAGTTTTCATTTTTTAATGTATCAAGAACTGTTTCATCAAATGGATCAAGTGCATAGTCATGACGATTTGTAGTACGTTTAAATGTATCTTTAGATTTACCAACAAATGGACGTGCAATAATTCTACCAACTTGCCATTCTTTATTTTCAATTGTAATGCGTCTTGCATATTCGCAAATTCTATAAAGTTCTTCAAGTGGAATAATTTCTTCGTTTGCAGCGATTTGTAAAACTGAGTCAGCTGATGTATAAACAATTAAAGCTCCAGTATTTAGTTGCTCTTCTCCTAAATCTTTGATAATTTCCGTACCACTTGCGGAAATATTACCAATTACTTTCCTTCCACTAAAATCTTCTAACATCTTAATAAGTTCATCTGGAAATCCAGTTTCTGTAAAAGATGGATATGGTGTAAGGACATTAAGCCCCATTATTTCAAAATGTCCTGTTAAGGTGTCTTTTCCGACACTTAACTCATGCATACGTGCTACAACACCATTTGGGGCTATTTTTGGGGGTATTTTTGAGTTTTTACAAATATTTCCAATTCCTAACCATTCAAGTGTTGGAACGTTAAATTCTTTACACCCATCTGCAATGTGTCCAAAGGTATTTGCACCTGTATCATTATATTTAGCAGAATCTTTTGCTTCGCCAATTCCCATTGAATCAGTTACAATAACAAATATTCTTTTATAAATCATTTTATTTTCCTCCTCTTGGATGAGCTCTATCATAAATATTTTTAATTGTTTTATTATTAATATGTGTATAAAGTTGTGTCGTACTTATTGATTCATGTCCAAGTAATTCTTGGATAATCCTAAGGTCAGTCCCAGCTTCTAATAAATGAGTTGCAAAAGAGTGACGAAGTGTATGCGGTGAAATTTCTTTAGTAATTCCTACTTTTTTACACTGTTCTTTTAAGAATAAAAAGAAACTTTGACGAGAATAATGTCCACCTTGAGCATTTAAAAACACAAACCCTGGATCAATCGTCTTACATAGCTTAGGACGATCATTAATAATATAATTTCTTAAAAGCTTCAAACAATAATCATTAACAGGAATTAAACGCTCTTTACTACCTTTACCACGTGTTGATATCATTTTAGAAGTCATACGTAGATCTCCTAGTTTTAAATCAACAAGTTCAGATACACGAAGTCCACAAGCATAAATCAGTTCTACCATAACTTGGTTTCTTGAGTTTATTGGTGTATCATTTGTCAAACTATTTAGAAGTAACATAACTTCTTCAACGCTTAAAACAGTTGGAAGCTTCTTAGGTTTTTTAGGACTTACTATCGCTGATGCTGGATTATTAACAGTAACTTCTTCAATAAGTAAATACTTATGAAAACTCTTAATACTACTTAGTGCTCTAGACATTGATGATGCAGAGTAACCAAGATTCTTCATATAATTAAAATATTTTTTTATGTGTTCAGCCTCAATTAACTTAACATCATCAATCATTAAAGTATTAGTTAAATAATAAACATAGTTTTCTAAATCATTCACATAAGCATCGACAGTATTT
>JAZSIL010000033.1:0-6550 GCA_045533785.1 Bacilli bacterium | reverse complement strand
TTTAGGATTGTCTTTTTATATAAGCGCTAATTTTCTTGCAAAAATTTATATTTTTGGTATAATAATAAGTAGAAATGAGGTTTAAAAATGTTAAAAAGAATAATAATTTGTTTTTTGTTTTGTTTTGCATTTTTTTTAAGTTCGTGTGAGCAATTTGGAAATAACCAAAAGGCTACATATAGTGTTACTTTTAATTATGTATTAGATGAAAATAAAACAACTATTACTGTGGATAAAGGAGACACTGTGGAAGAGGTTATTCCTATTTCCTATGATGGATTTAGTTTCATTGGTTGGACATTAGATTTAGAAAATAAAGATTTATTTGATTTTAATACTGCAATTACTTGCGATATAACTCTATATGCATTGTGGGTAGCTAATACCAATCAAATTGTTTTTAATGGTAATGGATCAACATCTGGACAAATGGATGCTCTTACTGCAAAAACTGATGAAATAATTACTCTACCTAATAACGTATATGAAAAAGAAGGGTATTCATTTGTTGGATGGTCTTTAACATCTAATGGTGAAGTAGTATTTGCTGATAATGCAGAATATAAAGTAACTATAGATCCAGTTGTAACATTATATGCAGTATGGACTGTTAATACTAATCAAATTGTTTTTGATGGCAATGGATCAACGACTGGTCAAATGGATAATGTTACTGCAAAAACTGATGAAATAATTACTCTACCTAATAACTTATATAAAAAAGAAGGTTATACATTTGTTGGATGGTCCCTAACATCTAATGGTGAAGTAGAATATACTGATAAGTCAGAATATAAAGTATCTTTAGAGTCTATTATCACATTATATGCAATATGGACTGCTAATACTAATCAAGTTGCTTTTGATGGTAATGGATCAACATCTGGACAAATGGGTATCGTTAATGCAAAAACTGATGAAATAATTACTCTACCTAATAACTTATATAAAAAAGAAGGTTATACATTTGTTGGGTGGTCAGTGGTACCAGATGGTGAAGTTTTATTTGAAAATAGATCAACTTATAAAGTAAGTTCTAATTCTATTGTTACTTTATATGCAATATGGCAACCAAACACTAATACAATACATTTTGATAGTAATGGTGCAACAAGTGGTGCAATGGATTCTATTAAATGTAAAACTGATGAAGTGATTATTCTTCCAAAGAACAACTTTGAAAAAGAAAATTATATTTTTAGTGGTTGGGCTTTGACTTCAGATGGTGAAGTATTATATGAAGATGCTTCTAATTATAAGGCATCATCTAAAGCAAATGTCATTTTGTATGCTATTTGGGAAGAAGAAATTATCGATTACTCTTATATTATTGATGAATATATTCCTGATGTAATTAATAGATCAATTGAAATGCCAAATAGATATGATGATTTAAGATTAATTTGGAGTACATCTAATCAATATACATTAAATAATTATGGTAATCTTATTAAACCAAGAAATGATGAAAATCTTACTGTGTATTTAACTGTATATGATGATGGAAAGTTATTTGAATACGAAAAAGAAGTAACTGTAGAAGCTATAGAATTTGCTCCGCTTCCTAGTAGTAACTTAGTTTTTGGTTATTATTCACAATGGAACTTCTTTGGATATACTGAAAAAATGTTAGAAACATGTGATGTTGTAAATTTATGCTTTGGTTATGTTACTGCTGATTTTAAAATTAATACGGCTAGTATTTTGGCTGTTATAAATCAAGTTTTAAGTATAAGAGAAAAGGGCGTAAGAGTTGTTTTATCAATTCAAGGATACAGTACAGAAGGTACTAATTTTAGTAGAGCTGCTGCAACAGAAGAAGGAAGAATTACACTTGCTGAATCAATGCTTAGAGTTGTTGAAAAGTTTCATCTAGATGGAATTGATATTGACTGGGAATATCCTGGATTCAATACTGGAACTAGTGTTTCAGTTGATAAAGCTAATTATACTTTATTATGTAAACAAATTAAGGAAACATTTAAAAAAGCTAATGAGGATTACTTAATTACTGCAGCTATTCCTGGTGGTGGAAATGGACCGTATCGATTTGATTTAGGGAATGTTGCAAAACATTTAGATTTTATTCATATTATGACTTATGATTTACAAAATAGCTCACTTGCTACACATCATACGGCTTTATATGATTCGTCTGCTACACTTTCTGGATGCAGTGTCGCTTCATCTGTTCAAACATATAAAAATAATGGTGTGCCAAGTAATAAAATTGTAATTGGCCTTGCTTTCTATGGTAAAAGAACAAGTGCAACTTCATTAAATGGACGAGCTAGCGGAGGATATAAGTCCTTAAATTATGATGTTATCGCAAAAGATTATTTATCTCGTTTAAATAAAGATGTAATATACGGATTTGATGAAACTGCATATGCTCCTTATTTAATAGATAAAACAAATGGATATTTTATAACTTATGATGATGAAAGATCCATTTCTGGAAAATGCCAATATGCTATTGATAATAATTTAGGTGGTGTAATGATTTGGGAAATAGGTCAAGATACATCTGATTTGTTATTATCTGCTGTGTATGATACTTTAAAAAAATAATATTGAAAGAGGTAATTAAATGAAAATAAGAAATTTTTTACTAGTCATTGTTTTTATTTGTGTACTATTTACAAGTGCTTGTAAGAATAAATGTAATGATAACAATCAACCTCCTCACACTCATAACTTTATAGAAGGTAAGTGTGAATGCGGCGAAGTTGATGAAACTTATGTTCCACCACACACTCATAACTTTGTAGAAGGTAAATGCGAATGTGGTGAAATAGATCCAACTTACGTTCCACCACACGTACATAACTTTGTAGAAGGTAAATGTGAATGTGGTGAAATAGATCCAACTTACGTTCCACCACACGTACATAACTTTATAGAAGGAAAGTGCGAATGCGGAGAAATAGATCCAAATTATGTACCACCACATGTACACGAATTTGTTTATGGCACTTGTGAATGTGGTGAAGTTGAAGACTTTTTAAAAGATGAAGAAGACGCTACTTCATTTAGAGTTTATTTTAACTATATGGATGGAACTGATTATAAAGTTGTAAATGTTGATATTAATAAAGTTGTTGTTAGACCAAATAAACCTGAAAGAGAAGGTTATAAATTTATTGGTTGGTATAAAGATGTAGAAGGAACTGAAGCTTATAATTTTAGTACTCCTGTAACTAAAACATTTATGCTATTTGCGATTTGGGAAGAAGTACCATTTGTTGATTATACTTATTTACTAGATGAAATTGTTCCAAATACAGTTAGTGATGATTTTGAACTTTATAAACGTAACCCTTATGATGATTCTATTCGTCTTGCGTGGGTTTCATCAGATCCACAAACTATTTCTACAACAGGTATTGTCATTCCTGGTGATGAAACAGAAATTGTAACTTTAACTATGGAAGTAATCGATGATGGTTATTCAACATTCTTTAGTAAAGAAGTAGAAGTTGAACCTGTAAGTTTTAGACCATTACAACCACAAAGATCTATCTTTGGTTATTATGCTTCATATAATTTTGAAGGTTATACTGAAAATCAATTAGAATGTGATGTTATTAATCTAAGTTTCGCATATGTTACTCCTAATTTTGGACTTGATATGAATTCTTTAAATGATCAAATTTTATATGGTGCTTTAGCTGCAAGAAAACAAGGTGTAAGAGTTGTATTATCAATTCAAGGTTATGGTGATGAAAGTAAAAACTTTAAAGATGCAGCATCTACTCCTGAAAATAGAGCAATATTTATTAAGAATATCGTAGATGTAGTTGATAAGTATCATTTTAATGGTGTTGATTTAGACTGGGAATATCCAGGTTGGTTTACTCCATCTAAAAAGGACTCCGATGCAGAAGAATTCACTGCATTATGTGAAGAATTAAATACTGCATTAAAAGAAAAGAATCCTGATTATTTATTAACTGCAGCTATTCCTGGTGGTGCTGAAGGACATAATAGATATAATTTAAAAGAATGTTCAAAACACTTAGATTATATTCATCTTATGACATATGATTTAGAAGCATCTTCTAAAGTTTATCACCATACAGCTTTATATGGTAATCTTGGAAAAGGAACTGCATCTAACGCATCTGTTGCAGAATCAGTTGAAATTTTCACATTAAAAGGTGTTCCTGCTGAAAAAATTGTAATTGGTATTGCTTTCTATGGTAAATACACAATTCCAGCAAAATCAGCTAATGCTGGTTTAGGTGGTGATTCTTCTAATCAAAAATATTCAACACTTACTTATGGATCAATTAAATCCACATTCTTAAGTAGAGTTGGTGATGGTGTAACTGAATATTGGGATAGTGTATGCTATGCTCCTTATTTATATGATTCTGCATATAACTACTTTATAACATATGAAAATGCTAAATCAATTAATGAAAAAGCTAAATTTATGCGTAAAAATAAACTTGCAGGTATTATGATTTGGGAACTTGGTGAAGATTCAAGTGATGGAGAATTAATGGCTGCTGTAGTTGATAGTATGAGATAAAAAAATATAACTCTAAAGATTATTTATAACATCTTTAGAGTTATTTTCTAAAAGGAGAATAAAAATGAATAAGTATTTAAATGAATATGCTGAGTTTATTAAACAATTTAATACTGTTGGGACTAATATTTTATTCTATAAAAATGATGGTTACATTGAGACTGTATCAACAGGATATGCTTTCTTAGAAAGTAAAATTCCTAGCCATAAAGAATCAATTTATCGTATCGCATCGATTTCTAAAGTTATTGTTGCGATAGGTTTGTTAAAACTGCATGAAGAAGGTAAAGTAGACCTTGATGAAGATATTTCTAAGTATCTTGGATTTTTGATAAGAAACCCTAAATTTCCTGAAATTAAAATTACGCTTAGGATGGTTTTAACTCAAACTTCATCAATTATTGATGATGGTAATTTTGAAAATGGAATATATAAAGGTTATGATGGGGCTAATTCTACAGATGATTTTATCCCCTTAAAAGAACTTTTAACACCTGGTAGTATTCATTATTTTAAAGGTTATAGTGATCATAAACCTGGAAGTGAATTTATCTATTCTAATTTAGGATGTGGTATTTTAGCTTGTGTATGTGAAAAAATTACTAAGAAATATTTTCCTGATTATATTGTAGAAGTATTATTAAAACCTTTGAATATTAAAAGTGGATTTAGACTAGAGAATATTGAAAATGTTAATAATTTAGTTGGCCATTATTTATTTGAAAATGGTAAATTTAAGTTATATCGAGATTATGAAAGTTTTAAAAAAGTTCAATGTTTAAAATATCCTTTAGGAGAAAACTATCGTGGTGTTGCGGGTGGTCTTTATATTTCATCAATTGATCTTAGTAAGATTATGGCGATGTTAATGAATAAAGGAACATATAATGATATTAAAATCTTAGAAGAATCAACTGTAATGGAGATGGAAAAGGTTCAATGGAAAGGGCTTCCTAGTGATCCTACATATCGTGCAAAAGGGCTTCAAATGATTATTTTAGATCAATTTACAAAACTACCATTAAAGGGGCATTTTGGTAATGCCTATGGACTACGCAGTTTTATGCTTTATAATGAATTAGGTGGGCTTATCTTTTTGTGTAATGGTGCTGATTTTATTAATGATGTAGAGCATATGACAATTTTACAAGAAAAAGTAATTAAGTTTTTAGTAGAAAAAACAGGAATATAATTTTTAAATAAAGAGGTATAAGCAAATGAAAAAATGTTTTACAATTAATCAAATGCGAAAAAGAGAAAACTTTATTGATTATATGACATTGCTCGATAATAATATTTACCAAGCAATTGAAATTTTTTATCCGTATAATCAAAGTAGTGAACAAATTACCCAATATACAAATTCTGTTTTAGAAATATGTATGAAATATCCAAATGTTGAAAAGGTACTTCACTTGCCACATGGATTATATAATGGGCTTTGTATGGATGAACATTTAAGTATTGGTTCTAAAGAAATTATGATGGCAGGAATGAGATATGCAAGTTTATTTGGTATTAAAAAGCTTACATTACATTTAGGCCATATTGATAAGAAGGTTGAAAGAAGTAGTTATTATTCAAAAATTGTTTTAATATTGATGGAACTGTGTGATTATGCTGCAAAGTTTAATCAAGTTATTATGATTGAAAATATGCCAGGTAGTAATGAATTTGGTTATGGGCCTAATGAATTACTAACAATATTTAAAATGGTAAATAAAGAAAATCTTAAATTTATTTTTGATACTGGTCATGCGCATGTCAGTGAATTTGATGATTTTAGTTATTTATATTTACTTAAAGATTATTTATTCCATATCCATTATAGTGATAATGATGGAACAAAAGATGCTCATACTAGAATTGGAACTGGTGATTATGATTTTAAAAAGCACTTTGAAGTTTTAAAAGAGATTGGTTATAATGAACTTCATTGTATGGAAATTTTACATCAAAATGCTGCTGATTTAATTGAAATTGCAAATGATGTAAAAATATATGAAGAATAAT
>JAZSIL010000145.1:0-6159 GCA_045533785.1 Bacilli bacterium | reverse complement strand
TATGAACAAAAGTATTGTTCTAATGTAATTAGAAGATATGATGGAAGTTTCTTAGAGTTTCCAGGCTTAAATGAAGATATTAAACTTTATAATTATCAAAAGAATTCTGTAGCTCGTATTTTATTTTCACCAAATACTTTACTTGCACATGAAGTAGGTGCTGGTAAGACATATGTAATGATTGCTGCAGGGATGGAATTAAAACGAATTGGGATTTCAAGTAAGAATATATACGTTGTTCCAAATAGTTTAGTTGGACAGTGGAGTTCAATGTTTACATATTTATATCCTAGTTCTAAAGTACTTGCGATTACTCCCAGTATGTTTACTAAGACTAAGATGTTTGAAACACTTAAGAAAATTAAAGATGAAGATTTTGATGCAGTAATTATTCCTTATAGTTGTTTTGATCGTATGCCAATTTCTAAGAATTATTTATTAGAAATATTAAAAGCTAAACTTGATGAATTACAAAAACAAACTAAAAAGAAGAAACAAACTACTTTAGTTAAATCAAAGATTAAGAGTTTACAAGAAGAAATTGAAAAGTTAGAAAAAGAATATATTGAAAATGAAGATGCAGTATTCTTTGATGAACTTGGTATTGGTACTTTATTTGTAGACGAAGCTCATAATTATAAGAATCTTACAATTGAGACTAAGATTAAAAGAGTTAATGGAATGACATCAACTGGTTCTAAAAAATGTGATGAGATGATGTTAAAAGTTAGATGTGTTCAAAAGAATAATAATGGTCGAGGGGTAGTTTTTGCAACAGGTACACCTATTACTAACTCATTATCGGATATTTATGTAATGCAAATGTATCTTCAAAGTGGTGAACTATCGTTATTTAATTTACAAAACTTTGATAGTTGGGTTGGGATGTTTGTTGAAAAAGAATCAACATTTGAAATTGATGTAGATACTACTAATTATCGTATTGCAACACGTTTTTCTAATTATCATAATATGCCAGAGTTATCAAGTATCTTATCTAATGTGATTGATTTTTATAATGTTGATGATTCTGATGAATTACCTAAAATGAATGGTTATATTGATGTGACTATTCCTCAAACAAATGAGTTTAAACAGTATTTAAAAACTATTTCTGAACGTGCTGAAAAGATTAGAAAACATAAAGTTAAAAGAAAAGATGATAATTTATTAAAAGTTACTACTGACGGTAGAAAAGCAGCACTTGATTTAAGACTTGTTAAGCCTGGTATGCAGTTTTATCTACAATCTAAAGTAGCTTATTGCGCAAAGAATATCTTTGATCTTTATTTTAAATATTATAAAGAAAAGTATGCTCAACTTGTATTTTGTGATATTTCTACACCTAAAGATGAGTTTAATATTTATGATGACTTAAAATATCTTTTAACTGGTTATGGTATTAAAGAAGATGAGATTGCATATATTCATGATGCGACAACTGATACGAAACGTAATCGATTATTTGAAGCAGTTAGACAAGGAAAGATAAGAATATTAATTGGTTCTACCTTTAAACTTGGTACTGGGGTTAACGTCCAAGATAAACTTATTGCACTGCATCATTTAGATATTCCTTGGCGTCCATCTGATATTATTCAGCGTGAAGGTAGAATTGTTAGACAAGGTAACGAAAATGAAGAAGTATTTATCTATCGTTATATTACCGAAGGAAGTTTTGATGCGTATTCTTGGCAAATATTAGAATCTAAGCAAAAAATGATTAATGCGCTTCTAAAAGGTTGTATGACTGAAAGAATGTGTGAAGAAGTTGAAGCAATTGTTCTTAATTATTCAGAAATTAAGGCCTTAGCTCTTGGTAATCCATTACTTAAAAAGCGTGTAGAAACAGCTAACGAATTAAATAGATATAGGCTTCTTCAAAAGAAATATATTGAAACTAGGTATTCAATGGAAATTGAATTATCAGATATACCAGAACGTATAAAAGTTCTTGATGAAAAGATTTATGGTTGTGAACAAGATATTGAAAGATATTTCAATAATCATGTTACATATGATGAAGAATCGAAAAAATTATTGAGAACGCAAATTTATGATGCAATAATTGAAAATGAATTATCGACTGAAGAAGTATATATTTGCGATTATCAAGGTTTTAAATTAATTGTACCAACTAATATTGTTAGAGATCAGGCTTATTTATATGTTGAAGGTTACTCTAAATATCATGTTGATATGGGAAATAGTGAACTTGGTATTGTAATCAGACTTGATAATTTCTTTGAACGTTTGACTAAGATAAGAGATGATTATCTTGAAACGAAAGATAAATTATTAAAGAAAGAAAATGACTTAAAAGTTGAACTACAAAAAGATAACTATTATGGTGAAATAATAGAAAGATTAGAAGAAGAATTAAAGAAAATTGATGAAGTTTTAGGAGTTGAGATAAAATGAGTAAATTAAATTCGTTTGATATGCCTACTGTAACAGTAGAAAAAGTTGTTGAAAAGTTATCTTTTGTTTATACTAAAGCAATTAAGAATAACGTTCCGCTTAAAAAAATCCCTTCAGTTATGTTGTGGGGCCCTCCTGGGGTAGGTAAATCACAAGGTATAAGACAAATAGGTGAAGAAATTAGATTAAATACAAATAAAACAGTAAACATTGTTGACGTAAGATTATTACTATTTAATCCAATTGATTTACGTGGTATTCCTACAGCTAATGCTGACAAAACTCTTGCTATATGGCTTAAACCACAAATTTTTAATATGAGTGAGAGTAGTGATGTTGTAAATATTTTATTTTTAGATGAAATCTCTGCTGCTCCTCAATCTGTACAAGCTGCAGCATATCAAATTACATTAGACCGTGTAATTGGTGAACATAAGTTACCAGATAACTGCATTGTTATTGCAGCAGGTAATAGAATGACGGATAAATCTGTTACGTTTAAAATGCCTAAAGCACTTGCGAATAGACTTCTTCATTTTGAAATTGAAGATGATTTCGATGCGTGGAAAAGATGGGCTGTTAGAAGTGGAATTAATGAAAAAGTTGTGGGCTTCTTAACTTTTAAACCAACTGCATTAACGACTTTTGATCCAAGCATTGACTGTATTGCTTTTGCAACTCCTCGTTCTTGGGAGATGGTAAGTAATATTTTAAATAACATATCTGATAATGTGAATGAAGTCTTTGATTTAATAAGTGGTTTGGTAGGTGTAGGCACTGCGACTGAATTTAGAACTTGGTGTAAATTATATAAAAACTTACCAAATATTGAAGATATTTTTAATGGTAAAAATCCACCAATTCCAACAAAGGTTGATGAACTATATGCACTAGTTTCTTCAATGGTATCATATGCATCTAAACATAAAGATGATTTAATGAAAATTGCTGCTTCAATAAGATATTCTGATAAGTTTCCACCTGATTTTTCAGTTATTTTAATAAAAGACTATCTAGCACTTGAAAAAGATTATAAGTTTAAATTAATGAAATTACCTGAATTTATGAATTTTGTAAAAACTAAAGGTAGGTTTTTAAATGGACTTATCTAAGGAAGAAAAGAATAATCTAATAAGGAAACTATTATTTTCTAGAACAAGAGTGCTTGCAAAGTATGGCTTTTTAGGACTATTACTTATGCATATGAAAATGGCATTAGATGAAAGTATTGAAACTGCCGCAACAGATGCAGAGTATATATATTTTAGTCCTAAGTTTTTAAATGAATTATCTGATAATGAACTTGACTTTATTCTTATGCATGAAATATTACATGTAGTGTTAAAACATTGTTTTAGAGATGGTGATAGAATTCCTGAACTTTTTAATATTGCTTGTGATATTGTCATTAACTCAATTATATTACAAGAACATGGGTTTGATTTAAAATCTATTACCCTTGATAAATATGGAACTTCCATGCATATAGCACCTGATGGTAAAGAAGGGTGTAACTATACTGCAGAAGAAGTTTATGAAATGTTAGAGAAAAAGATGTCTAATAAAGGTATGCAGGGGAAAAATGGTAGTGATAACAATTCACAAGGTTCAAGTTCATCTTCAAATAGTTCAGATAGTGATGGTGATACTGGTGGTACATCTAATAGTAAAACAATTGATGATCACTCTAAGTGGAAAGAAAAAAGTGGTGAAACTAAAGATAAAGAGGTTGAATGGGATAATCGTGTTTATGAAGCTATTAAAGCGATTGAACGTCAAAATGAGGCAAGTGGTGCAGGTAATATGCCAGCATACATGGAAAGAATTATTAATAAACTAACGACTCCTCAAATTGATTGGCGTTATGTTTTAAATGAATTTATTCAAGAAGAGATAAATGATTATACTTTTTTACCTCCTGATTATCGCTATAGTGGTGATTTCTTTTTACCATCATATTCAGATAAAGATGATATAGTTAAAAATGTTTTATTTATGATTGATACATCGGGATCGATGACTAATGAAATGATTACTTATGCATTTTCTGAAGTATATGGTGCAATTTCAATGTTTGATGGTAAATTATCTGGTAAACTTGGATTCTTTGATTATGTTGTTCATAATGTTGTAGATTTTAATGATGTATCTGATATAGTAAAAATTAAACCTATGGGTGGTGGTGGAACTAGCTTTGAATCTGTATTTGAATATGTAGATAAAATGAATGAACCACCAGTTATGATTATTATTTTAACTGATGGACAGGCACCTTATCCAAAACTAGATAGTAGTTATAATATTCCTATCTTATGGCTTATTAATAATGATTTGATTACTCCTCCGTATGGTAAAGTAGCTAGAATCAAGATTACTAAATAAATATATAATTAATAACAAAAATCTCCAAATCGTTATACTAAAGTTAAAAGGATAATTGATTTGGAGATTTTTTATTTTGTTAAATTATTTATTAAATTGATATCTGGATCAATATAGATTGTTTTTTGATTTGATAGTGTAACAAATGATCCTTTCATACCAGGTACTTTTTTTAAGAATTTTACCTTAGTATAATCTACTGGAACACTACTAGAAGTTTTTGCGGCTGAATAGTATGCTGCAAGATTAGCAGCTGTTCTAATTATAAGTTCTGTCATTTGGTAATTTGGATTATTTTCAGGAACTTTTACAATAACATGGCTTCCAGCGATATTTTGAACATGGAACCAGTAATCATTACTAGTTGAAAACTTATGTGTTAAGTAGTCATTTTGAGTATTATTTTTACCAATATAAATAATAACATCTTCTAAGGAATATGACAAAATATTTAATTTTTGTTGTTTTTTCTTTGATTTTTGGTTAGATTTTAAATAACCATTAAGAATTAATTCACTCTTTATTTCTTCTAAATCTGTATTGTTTGCAATAGATAATTGGAATAATATTGTATTAAAATATTCAATTTCTTTTTCTACTTTATCAATTTGTTTCTTTACTTCAATAAGTGCTTTTTGAGCTTTTTTGGCTTTGTTGAAGATTACCTTTAAATTAGAAGATGGATCAAGTAGAGGATTTAGTTTGATTTCAATAGGTGAATTATCGTTGAAATAATCAAGTACTATTACACTTTCATCACCTTTTTTCACCTTATATAGATTAGATTGAAGAAGAATTCCAATGTTAGAATATTTTAGATTTTCTTTTGCGTTTTCTAAATCAAGTGTTAAATTATTCAACTTTATTATTGCTTTTTTTAGTTCTTTAGAAATCGTTTTTTCCATTTCAACAGCATTAAAATTAACTGTTTTTAAGGAGTCAGAATAGTATTCTTCTAGCATATTTGATAATGTTTTGTGGTTTGAAATAATCTCATAATCTCCTGATAATGGATATGCATAGAAGTCTAATTTCTTTTCTGTTTTATAAATTACAGGGTTAATTTCTTGATTTAAAAAGTCTTTTATTGATGATGAATCTAACTCATTTAGTGTATGTAAAAGAGGTTTTGAAACACCTTGAATACAATCTAATACTGGTGGAATTTCATCAAAAAATGGATTAATTTTTTTATTTGATTCTGGATAAAGATACTTTGCGTGAGGGATAATTGTCCTAGAATTTTCATTAGAAGGCGGAAGTTTTCGTAAAGCATCTATGATAAAAAAATCGTTATTTAAGAGAATTATATTACTATTTCTACCCATTATTTCAAAGATTAAGATAAAAGTATTT
>JAZSIL010000001.1:0-4263 GCA_045533785.1 Bacilli bacterium | reverse complement strand
ATAGGTTGAATACCTTTAGTAATACCATAAGCATCAACACCAGCAGCATCACAAATTGCTTTTGCTTCTTCGATATCTTTGATACCATTTTCATTTAAACATTTATTGATTTGATCAATTCTTCTTTCATAACTTTCAAATAATGCCATTATAGTATCCTCCTATTCTTCACGTGGGTCAATGTATTTAGCAGCATCTGCAAATCTACCATATGTACCCATTGATTTTTTAATTGCTTCATCAGCATTGATACCTTTCTTTAAGAAATCAGTAAATTTACCTAAAGATAAGTATTCATAACCGATAATTTCGTTATTTGCATCAAGTGCAAGTCTTGTAATATATCCTTCTGCAAGTTCAAGATATCTTGGTCCTTTTGCTAAAGTTGAATAAGCTGTACCAACTTGGCTTCTTAAACCTTTACCTAAGTCTTCTAGACCAGCCCCAATGTGCAAGCCACCTTCAGAGAATGCTGATTGGCTACGACCATAAACGATTTGTAAGAATAATTCACGCATTGCAGTATTAATAGCATCACATACTAAGTCTGTATTTAATGCTTCTAAAACTGTTTTACCAACTAATGCTTCAGATGCCATAGCAGCTGAGTGAGTCATACCAGAACAACCAATAGTTTCAACTAATGCTTCTTGAATGATTCCGCCTTTAACGTTTAATGATAATTTACATGCACCTTGTTGAGGAGCACACCAACCTACACCATGAGTAAAACCGTTGATGTCTTCGATTTTACGAGAATATGTCCATTCGCCTTCTTGAGGGATTGGAGCACAACCATGGCTAGCACCCACTTTAACAGGGCACATTGCTTTAACTTGACTTGTGTAATTCATGTTATCCATATTATTTAAATCCTTTCAATTTATTTCTCTTTTATTATACTACATTTTTTAAAATATTTCAAAAAATAAGTATTAAAGCCTATTTATAATTTTTAATCATGCTCTTACCTGACATTTCTACTGGTTTTTCAATACCAAGAAGTTCAAGAAGTGTAGGAGCAATATCACCTAAGTTACCTGTTTCATGCAATTCAACATCTTCTTTTGTAATTAAGAATGGAACAGGTGCAGTTGTATGAGCAGAGAATGGATTACCATTTTCATCAAAGATACAATCAGCATTTCCGTGATCCGCTGTTAAGATAATTGTACCACCAACTTTTTCAACTGCTTCAGCTACTTTACCAACACATTCATCAACTACTTCAACAGCTTTTACTGCAGCATCATAAACTGTAGTATGACCAACCATATCACAGTTAGCATAGTTAAGAATGATAGTATCATATTTTTCAGATTCAATAGCTTCAAGAACTTTTTCTGTAACTTCATAAGCACTCATTTCAGGTTGTAAATCATATGTTGCTACTTTTGGAGAAGCAACTAAGATTCTATCAGCTCCAGGTAATTCTTTATCAACACCACCATCAAAGAAGAAAGTAACGTGTGCATATTTTTCAGTTTCTGCAATTCTAAGTTGTTTTAGACCATTTGCAGCAATAACTTCACCATAAATATTATCTAATTTTTGAACACCAAATGCAACATCACCTTTAACTTTATCAGAGTATAACATCATTTGTACAAAACATAAGTTTTTAAATTCAGTATAATTTTCTAAGTTACCTTTATCAGATTTAGCTTCAGTTGGATTAGTAAGTGCAATACTCATTTGAATAGCACGGTCTGGACGGAAGTTTGCAAAAATAACTGAGTCGTTTTCTTTAATAAGAGCTTTATCACATACGATATATGGAACAACAAATTCATCAGTAACATCTTGAGCGTAAGATTCATCCATACCACCAAGTAAATCTTTAACAGGAGCTTTACCATATACAAGTGCATCATAAGCAAGTTGAATACGATTGTAGTTCTTATCTCTATCCATTGCATAATATCTTCCTGAAACAACGCCTAGTTCAACACCAGGAACACGAGCCTCATCAAGTTTTGCTAAAAACTCTTTAGCAGATTTAGGTGGAACGTCACGTCCGTCTAAGAATGAGTGAACATATACATTTTTAACACCAGCTTTTTTAGCTTCATTCATTAAATAAATAATATGATCGATATGAGAGTGTACACCACCATCACTCATAAGACCCATAATATGTAAATCAGAATTATTATTAATAGCATGTTTAATTGCTTTATCAATAGCAGGCATACTTAATAACTTATTTTCACGACATGCGATATTAACTCTTGTTAAAGATTGGAATACTACACGCCCTGCTCCAATATTCATATGTCCTACTTCACTATTACCCATTTGGCCATCAGGAAGACCTACAGCTTCACCAGATGCTTCAATTAAAGTATTAGGATATTTCTTAAATAATTTATCAAGATTAGGTTTCTTAGCATTTGCAATAGCATTACCTTCTACTACATTTCTAATTCCATAACCATCCATAATGACAAGCATTGCTAATTTTTTTGTACTCATAAGTTTCTCCTTATTTTTTAATCTATTTATAACCTTGTATATTATATCAAAAAACTAATTTTTTTTCAAGTTGATAGTATCAAAAAAAAGAAAAAGGTATTAAATAAGCTTGACTATTTAATACCTATAAATTTATTCTTTACATACATTAACCCATTTTTTATAGTAAGATGTTTTTTCAAGATCGTTAATTGTTAGTTTAACAGCTGTATTACTAGTGCCACACGCAGGGTAAATATATTCATATTGTTTAAGAGAAATATCTAAAAATACATCTACATTTCCATTAATTCCAAAAGGACACACACCACCAGCTGCATGGCCTATCAATATTTCCACTTCATCAAAAGGAATCATTTTAGCTTTAACTGTAAATTCATCTTTAAACTTATGATTATCAATCTTTCTATCCCCTGCAACAATTACTAAGATTGGATTATCATTTACAATAAATGATAATGATTTTGCGATTTCACCTTCAGTTACACCAAGGGCTAATGCTGCAAGTGCTACAGTTGCAGTTGATTCATTAAATTCTATTATTCTAGATTCTAAATTAAATTTTTCTAAATGTTGTTTTGCTTTAATAAACGACATCAATGTACCTCTTTTTTAAGAAAATTAAAATATTTGTTTATTAATATTTTCCTATATAATTATTATGTTTTTAAAAAGACCTCCATAATTTTGAGGTCTTTATATTATTTTTTATTTTTCTCTTTTGATCTTTTGTCATTAATAATTGCAATTTCTCTTTCTGTAATTAATGTGCAATCGTTTTCTTTGGCCCA
The DNA here is from genome assembly GCA_045533785.1 of Bacilli bacterium. Lineage (GTDB taxonomy): Bacteria > Bacillota_I > Bacilli_A > ML615J-28 > CAG-313 > UBA1737. Next base: position 997 of record JAZSIL010000001.1, on the reverse strand, counting down.
ATCCACACAGCCTTTTAAGACAAGTTTTAAGAAAGGACGTGGAACTTTAACAAGCATTTTTAAAGCTTCATCTGTAAACTTAACAACATCATCAGCTCGATCTGCAGCATATCTAATTGATGTAAGATCCACTTCTTTATCAGGAATTCCTTCAGCATGTGCAGTTTTAAAACCAGAACACCAGAAATTTTTTGAATCACGATAACCCCAGTTAGTAGGAATAGGAGCAAAATTTCCTCTAGTTACACCGTTAATTATTGAGTTATGATATTTTTCTTTCATTAAAATATGATCAATTTTTAAAATAAAATGTGCACCATATTTAGATGTAATACCATTAAAATCATGATATGGACCATTGTATTCTTCCTCAATTTGATCATTTTCCGCACCATCTAATTCTTTAACCCAAGTACATTCAAACACTTGTAAAGCCTCATCAATAACTTTAGGAAATGCATCATTAGGATGATCAATACAAGACATACCATCAACCATTGTAAATTTGAAATCTTTCATTTTTTCCGCTGGAGTATCACCAGGAAAACCAAGACGCACACATTCTTTAAAAATCTTTTTACTATATGGCATGAAATTAATTGTACATTTGCCAGTTCTTAAAATTCCTTTACAAGTGTTTGATGAATTACGACATTCAAGCACCATTGCGTAATAATCTTTACCTGCTATATAATAAGGAAAGACAAGCGAATATGCACCAAATGATGTATTACCATTTTCATCAAGAGTTCCAATTAAAGTAAGTGGCATAGGAAAGAATGCAGATGTTTGATAAAAGTTATCTACTATTCTTAAATCTTTAAAATTATTTTTCATACTTTACCTCGCTATTTTTTTCTATCTATATTATACTACTTTTTTTTGTTTTTTTAAATATAAGTATATTTTATTTTTAAATATTTAAGGTATTATATACATCATTTATAAATTTATAGTTAAAATTATTAAATCCATTATTAATAATATTATCATATAA
>JAZSIL010000192.1:0-3137 GCA_045533785.1 Bacilli bacterium | reverse complement strand
AAGATATATTATGATACTAAACAAGATATTGTTGGACAAATTGCTGACAAAATAGATAGAACACAAAAGAACTTAAAAGATTCAATTTCTTATGTATTAAATGCAAAAGAAAAAATAGAGTATGTTGTTCAACAAGATTCAATCAAAGAAAATATTATTCTTTATTCATATATTGCTAATTATGAATATAGTTATTATATTGACACTGAATTAAGAGTTGAAAGAATAGGAAATGAATTATATTTTTATGATGGAAGCGAAGAAGTATTTGTAATGGATGAATATTATATGTATGATTCTAACAATAATTCATCTAAAGATATTGATTTTGAAATTAATGTTATTGATGAAGATACATATAGAATTGATGTTACTCCAGATGATGAATACTTAAAATCTGCATCATATCCAGTTGTAATTGATCCAGAAATTAGATTAATAGATGGCGGAATATTAGATGGTGTAACATGGTTGCTTTCAATTGATAAACAAGCAAATACTGCTCAACATTTAGATATAGGTTCATTTACGCTTGCAAATAGAAGCAATTCAACTAGTGCTGATGACAAAGTTGCATACATTGAATTATATATTCCAAGAGATTATGATAAAAATATTGGGGATATTATTACTCAAAACCAATTAATGTATGCAAATTTAACACTTACAACTGTGTCAAGTACTAACGCTAGTTATGGTTCTAAAGTTGATTTAAAATATGCAACATCATTTTCGTATCCAACTGAAGGTGTTCCTCCAACATATAATACTGAATATGTAGATAGTCAATACTTTCATGGGTCAACAGTATTTAACCATAAATTTGATATTTTAGAAGGAATTACTGATAGATTAGAAAATTATAAAACTCAGGATATTTGGTTAGGTTTCGAATTATCACTTGATGCAAATGCCAATACAGAAATATCATATGGGCTAGGTTGGGATTTAGGTGGAAACAAACCAATAATTACTTTAGGATATATGGCAGATGCTGGACTTGCAGATTATTATACTTATGAATCACTTCCAGTTAGTGATGATTCAAATGTTTATATTTCACATAATAGTGGTAACTTAACATATTTATACAATGATTATAATGATGGTAATTTATTAAGTTTGACACATATTTATAATGCAAATAGAAAACATAATGGAAGCCAATATGGAAATGGTTTTAGTTTAAATTATAATGAATTTATTACTACATATTATTCTACATCAAGAGTATTATTAACAGAAGGTGATGGTAGAGAAGTTTTATATTATACTAAGAATGACAATAATACCGAATATATTGCAAGTGATGGAAGTGGTGATGTATTATATCGAGTTTTAGATTCTTCTGGAAATGTTACAGGATTTAAAGTAGAAACTTCAGATGGAGGATTAAAGCTATATGATTCATCAGGAAAGCTAATTAATATTTTTGTTGATAAAGATGAATATGTAAATGGATTGCCAACAAGTGATGCTAAATATATTACAATTAGTTATAATACAGATGGAACAATTAGTAGAGTTGATGATTCTAGTGGTAATTATATGACTTTTAATTATTCAACAATTGCGAATGATCCAAGTGAAGATCAAACTGGAATTCCATATTTAGCATATATAAGTATATATAAACAAATTCCAAATGGTTCAAATGGAACAAGATTAGAACAAGTAGAATATTTAGAATATGAATATGATGAGGGAAATTTATCCAATATAGCAAAATTTGGAACATCATCAAATGGCACATACACGTATTTAAATTATAACGTAGATAACCATATTGAAAAACTTTATAAAAATAATAGAGGCTACAAATTTACATATGATATTAAAAATAGGATAACAGAGGCTAAAGTTTATAGTACTGAGTTTTCAAACGGAGATTTTTTGGAATTCAATTATGATTCAAATGGTAAAAAAACAATTATAACAAATGGATCAGGAGATTCTACAAGTTATACATTTGATGATTATTATCATACAAATTCAGTAGAAACAAGTAATGGTTACACAACTTTTTATAAATATGAAGATATTTATTATGAGGCAGATGGCGACCCAATAACTAGTCCAAATTATAATTTAAATCATAAGATTATATTACAATCAAATTCATTTAAAAATGTGAGTAATCTAATTACTAATCATGGCTTTGAAATTATTGAGGCAGGGAATGGAGTTTTTGGGTGGACTAAAGAAGTAACATCAAATTCAACAGCTAGTATTAATAATAGTATTTATTTATACGGTTCAAGAGTTTTAGAATTAAAAAAGACTTCAAATGGCACTGCAAAAGTATATCAAGAAATACCTGTAGAAAGTGGAAAAACATACATTGTAACAGGATATATTAGAAATGGTAATACGTTAGGTACTGGTGCATACATTGAAGCAACAGGTATAGGTGGAACATTAACATATGTTTCTAGTTCAAATAAGGTAAAAAATACAACTAATTTTGTAAGATACGAATATAAGTTTACTGCAAATTATACAGGACAAGCAAAAATATATTTAGTTAATAATTCAACTGGAAAAGCATATTTTGATAATATTCAAGTAAATACCAATTACTTAGATACAAGATATAATTATTTAGAAAATTCATCATTTGAATTGGATACTTATAATGATTTTGTAGAAAACAATGAAATATCTGGTTGGAATGCACAAACAAATTTTAGTTTAAAAGATCAAAATGAATATTTTAGTGATAATTGTGGAAATAAATCATTAAAATTAGGCTACAATGGATCTATAACACAAACAATAAATCTGACTGGTATTGCAGGAGATACATTTGTTTTTGGTGGATATTGTTTTTATGAAAATTACACAGGTAAAGTTTTGGTTACTTTAGACATTACGACAGACAATGGAAGTGTATCTAAAACATTTACATTTGATGCAAATGACATTAATGCCACATATATGATGAATAAATTAACTATAGAAGAAAATTATAGTTCTATTTCAATTACAATTAGGAATGATTCAATTACTAGTGATGCCTTTGTTGATAATTTTGCAATCTATAAAGAAGGTTATGGAGTTAATTTAACATATAATGATAATGGTGATGTTACTACAGAATATGATGAAATAACTAATTCTACTACTTCATATACTTA
>JAZSIL010000098.1:0-3000 GCA_045533785.1 Bacilli bacterium | reverse complement strand
TGAAGGCACATGTTCAGGAAATGCGTGCTAAGGTTGTTGAAGCAGAGGCACTTGTTCCAACTGCTATTTCTGAAGCACTCAATAAGGGCCTTATCGGTGTTATGGATTATTATAATCTTGAAAACAGAAAGGCTGATATTTCATTAAAGGAAGCCTTAAGTAAGCTTAATTTGAATTTTGGTAATGGTAAATCAAACGAATGATAGGGTGATTAAATGAGTTTTTTTGACGATGTGAAAAAAACAGCGGGTAAGCTATCGGACTCCGCTAAGAAAACCTATAATATAAATAAGCTTAATTTTTTTATTAAAGATGAAATTTATTTATGTTATGTAAATTCTTTAGATTGGGAAGTAATTTTAAAAAATATTAAAATAAGTGATAATCGTAGTCAGGCAATAAGTAAATATAAAATAGAAAATGATATTTCACAGCAAAATCTATTAAATGATGATCAAAAATCAATTTATAATTTTGAAATAGAAAACTCGCCAATTGTTAAAATCATAGATTCAATTATCGAAGAAGGAATCAGTTTAAAAAGTAGTGATATTCATTTTGAACCTCAAGAAAAAAATATTAAAGTAAGATTTCGCATTGATGGAAAACTGCATGAAAAAACTGAACTTCCAATTGAATCTTTACTTGAAATATCGACACGAATTAAAGTATTATCAAATTTAGATATTACAAAAAAGTATATTCCTCAAGATGGAAAATTGATTTATAAATTTGAACAAAAATCATACGACATTCGGGTTTCAATATTACCTGGTACATTTGGTGAAAGGATAGCTCTAAGAATATTAGATCTGCATAATGGATTATTAAAGTTAGAAGATTTAAAACTATCAAAATATGTAAGTGATAAAATTAATCAAATACTTAATTTTTCTTCAGGCTTAGTATTAGTAGTTGGTCCAACGGGAAGTGGTAAATCTACTACATTACATGCTTTTTTAGAAAAAAATTTAAATAGAAATGAGAATATAATTACCGTTGAGGACCCAGTTGAGTATACAATAGAAGGTATAACACAAGTACAAGTAAATGAAGAGGCAGGGTTGGATTTTGCTGCATCATTAAAAACAATTTTAAGGCAAGATCCCAATATTATTATGATTGGTGAAATAAGAGATTTAGAGACAGCACAAATTGCTTGTCGTGCATCAATAACTGGTCATTTAGTTTATTCAACTCTGCATACTAATACATCTGTTGGCGTAATTAATAGATTAAAGGATATGAATGTCGAACCATATTTATTAGTAGATTCGTTACGAGCTGTAATTTCGCAAAGACTTGTGAGATGTTTATGTGAAAAGTGTAAAAGAAAAGTTAGAATTTCTAAAACGGAAGCTAAGTTTTTAAATACTATTGATGAAGTAGAAGTATATACTTCTGTTGGGTGTAATTATTGTAATATGACTGGTTTTAAGGGGAGAAGAGGAATTTATGAAGTTATTATTTTTGATGATGATTTTAGAAAGTTAATATCAGAAAACTCATCATCAACTAAGTTTTGGAATTTGATAAAAAAGAAAAAAGTTTTAAGAATGATTGATGATGGAAAAGAATTAGTTCTAAATGGTATTACTTCAATCAACGAATTACAATCAGTATTAAATTAGGAGGATATGAAAATGAAAAAGAAATTAAAAAAAGGTTTTACTTTAGTTGAAATGTTAGTAGTAGTTGCGATTATTGGTATTTTAAGTACCATTTTATACTCTAGTTATAGTAGATATATTAGATCTACTAAAATTACAGTTGCACAATCAGAGGTTTTAACAATTGTTCAATGTTTTGAGGCTGCTATGGTTACAAATTCAAGATATCAACATGTTACAGATGTACAAAATCCTGAATCATTTACAACATTTGAAGAATTATTTGAATTGGATTTAGTTGCTACCTATAATTATTGTAGTGATATTGATTTGCCTAATTATATACAATTAGAGGCAACAAATGATAATTATTTAAAATATACAAATACTGTTGATGGAATAGAAGTTGTTTTTGATCCAATTCAAAGAATTTTTATTACATCTAATATAATTTAAATCAAAAGGGAAATTCGCAGCGAATTTCCCTTTTATTTTGTTAATATTAAATCATAAAGTGCAATTGCAGTTAATGCTTCAACTTGAAAAATATATTTATGTAAATTAAAATATTCTTGTTTAATTGGTTCTATTAAGATATTTTCTAGTGTATTATAATTTATACTTTTACTATTTTCATCATATATAAGTGGTGGAATAAAGTGCGTTTTAAATAGCACATAATCTCCTGTTGTAATTCCTTGTTCTACACCATAATAAATATTAGATTCATATGTTAGTTTATCTTTTTCAAAACTAATATTTTTGTATGGTTGGATTAAATTATTATTTATTTTAGATACATTTGCAAATTCTAGAGATTTTAGTTCTGGAATTGAATATAAGAGTTTTGCAACAGTACTTTCAAACAAATTAAAATATGGAATTCCAAGCCCTTTTGGTAAGTTATAAATAATTGTTTCTAAACTGCCGCTAATAACTTTATGATCATTAACTGATTTATTGATTATTTTTTGTATCAGTATTTTTGCTCTTTGATCTACAATTGGTAATTTATCATGTTTAAATTTAAATAATTCTTCAGATAAAATATTATAATCACTCACAGTGTCTGAAATGTTTCCGACTGAATTTATGTGAGTAAAAAAAGTAATGTTGTAATTTTTTAGCAAAATTTCTTTGATTATTAATCCAACTATACTTAGAGCTAAAATGTTGTATTTTAATAATAGATTACTATTTATTTTTGTTGTGTATGAGTCTAAATAATAAATATGATTATAATCTGGGTTTATGATATCATTTGAAAGAATGTTATCTTGTATTGTTAATATAATATTAAAGTCTTTAATCGGAAGTTTATTATTAAAATTTTCAAATTCAATTAAAATATTTGGATAATAATTATTAATTAACTTTATAATATTATTGG
>JAZSIL010000113.1:0-3768 GCA_045533785.1 Bacilli bacterium | reverse complement strand
TTGTAAATTTTTTATCATATATTAGTTCTTCCGTTTTAGAATAAGAACCAATTTTTCCTATTGTAACAAAATCTTGTTTATTCTTATCAAAATAACAAATTTCATTTTCCATATATGCATATACTTTTTGAAGTTGATCATATTGATTACCACTAATATAATATTCATCTACACGTTCTGAAGCATTATCATATACTAAGTATAATTTATCCTCAAAAACATAAGCAGAAAATAAAGAATCAAGTGTATTATCAGCTTTTACTTGCTTTGGAATAGACCAACTATTACCGTTATAATAACTATAAAATAAATGTTGAAAATTATAAGTATTACTTTCCCCATCATCATCTAACCACAAAACAACCTTTTCATCATTACCTAAATTATATATTTTAGCCTGATTATTTGCTATTACATTTTCTTTTAAAATTTGAACATATTGATTCATTTTTTTATATACTCTTTGAACATAATCATCAACATCAAAACCCTTATTTTCTAGATATAAATAAGTTCTTTCAATTAATGTGGCATCACAATTATTATCTACAAAACTACTAAATGCAGATATTTCTAACCTTTCAAACCATTCTTTATCTTTATGAGACATTGAATCAGTCCATCTATCCTCTTCAAAATTATAATATCCTTCAATTGATAATATATCAAATTTAACTTCGAAAAATAATAGTTCCACAAATCCTTTTAAATGGGCTTCTAAATAAACAAGAATATTTTTTTCAATATTAACAATATTTTCTCTAATTGTAGTAATAGAACCTCCTCCAGTAGCGCCGATACTTGCAATACCTTTTGCACCAGCTCCTAAAGATGCATCCAATAAAAATTCTGTTGCATTTAAAATTGTCATAATATTAGTTAATTTTTCCTCATAAAAATCAGTGCCCCAATTTATTGTAGTCGCTCTAGAAGCGCCAAATTCAAACGTAAGATAACCAGGAATTCCTATAATTGGAATTACAAAAGGTTTAGTAAAAGAAAAATTAACACCTACATCTAGAGTTACTCCTCCACTTAAAAATTTTGCTTCATCCATATTATCAAAACTTTTTTCAAACATAAAACATGCCTCTATTTCGGTTTCTACTTCTACTTCTTTATTCCATGTTTTGTTCTTAATAAGTTTATCAAAGTCATCAAATTTTTTTTGTTGTTTTTTATAAAATTTATCAACCAATTTTTCAATTAGTCCTAATTTTTCTTTACTCTTGCCTTTTTTAACACCAATCTCATCAGCATCTATTTTATAGCTAACTCCAGACGTAAAAATATAATATATTTTTCTTTCTTCTATATCAATCACTCTATTAATTTGTATAAGTTTTGAAATATCAAAATTACCTAAAAATTGTGATATAGAAGACAAACTTATTCCATAGAACAACTCAAGATTTACGTTGTTATCTTCGAAAAACTTTATTTCCATTTTTGGACTTAGAACATTAATTTCAAGAGTTTTGTTAAAAATTCCATCGATAGTAGAAATTTCGATAGTATCAGCCCCATAATAATATGTTGGATTTATTATTCCAAAATCATTAATGCTAATTACATGTTCATATTCTTCAATACCATCTGAAGTTATATTATATTTTTTTCTTTCAAATCTAAAATTAGCATTTATCGCATCTTCTGGATAATATTTAATTTGAAGATTATCAAGTTTTCCATCACATAACATAGTTTCATACTCTAATTCTAAATAGTCATCTAATCTTTGACCGTTTTGTGTAACAAAGTATACTTCTTCAACTAATCCTCTTAAATAAAAACTAATACTATTTTTAGATAAAAAATTATTTTTTAGATATACACTAATTGTTAAAGTATATGTACCAGATTTAGTTAAATTTTCAATGTTTATTCTTCCTGCATCATTAATATTTTGTTCAAAAATTTTATCATTTTCAAAAGATATATCATATCGTAATTCATCATAATTAGTACCCCTAATTAAATAATCAATACCAAAAATCTTATCACATTCAAATACCATGTTTTCCTCTGTTGTAAATTCAACTTGTGCATTAGAAACATTAAAATAACAGTCTTTTTCTATTAACGATTCCGTAAAAAATACTCTAACAAATGATTCACCATCATTCATGCATTTTACATCACATTTATATATTGTTATATAAGACTCTCCTTCAGCATAACTATCTTTTTCATTTTCACCAGTAACTGTCACAATTAAATCGTTTGCTGAGGTGAATAACACATTTTCCATTAAAGGATATTTTGATTCAACATATACTTCTAATTTATAATTATCTAATTCATATAGTGATAAGTTACTAGATGATAATTCAACACTTGTAATTGAAGAATTAACTATAATATTATTAGTTTCATAGAAAAATTCACTATCATCAACAAACAATTTTAATGTATATTTCCCAGGACTAAGGTAATCTTGAATTATATATTTATACGAGTCATCTGAAAAATATTGATTTACTAAAGAGTTTTCATTATAAATTTCAATCTTTACATTGTTAAAAGAAGTTCCTCTTAGATGATAATTAATAACAATTTCTTCTCCAGATAAGTAAATATAGTCCTCAGTTTGTGCAGCAATTATTTTTGTTTCTAAAATATTTACTTCTATCCTATTTGAAACACTACCACACGAAATATTTACAAATGTACTTCCAACGTTTTTGGCAATAAATTCTCCATCAACATATTCGATTATATTTTCATTTTCAACCTCTATTTTAACATCTTTGTTTGTAGTATTATATGGATAAATAGTATTTATAAACTCTACCTTGTCACCTGTGTAAATATCATTAGATAATACTTCACTTTCAATTCTTACAGGTTCAACTATAATAGTTATACTTTTTCTATCATATACTGTTGCGCCATTATTTAGCACTAGAGTTGCATCAATATTATATTTTCCACCATCAACATTAATAAGCCAATTTACACTTTTATTTGTACTACCTGAAATAATTCTTACACATGATCCATAGTCATTATAAATTCTATATTCAACAGAACGATAATTAGTGCCCTCAATTTCAGATGATAATTCAATAATGTCACCGTTTTTATATAATTTATCCTCTAAGGTAGTTGTATTTTTTATTTTTGCATCTAAGATAGTTAATTGGACTTCTTCTATTATTTCACTTCGATTAGTCGATACAAATACAATTAATTCACCACTAGCTAACGTTAATAATTTGTCTCCATCAAATGTAGCTAATTTTTCATCACTTAATGTATAAATTACATCTTTATATGAAGCATTACTTGGTTGAATAACTGTTTCAAATTCAATTACTTCATCTACATAGCAAACGTTCTTTGTAATATTTGTTTTAATATCAGTTGTTTGAATAAATTCAATAACTTCATAAGGTATACTTACTTTAAAGTCATCGAATGTAATATTAAATTCATAATTACCAATTTTTTCAGTAGAAAAATCACTTACATATTCATCTAAAATAGGTGCCATAAAGATCTCTTCGTTGTTGTACACAACATACATTATAGTATCATCTAAATTTATTTTTTCTCCAGCGACATAAATGCTATCATATTCTTCTACAAAAATATCAACAATATACGGTGGAAGAACTTCATAATTTACTTCATATATTAATCCTTCAACTAAAACTTTCATAGTAAATATACCAATATTTTCAGTTGTAAAATCACGTATCATACTTTCATAAATATCAATTTCTATATTACCATTACTTGTGACTCCAATAACTTTAGATAGCG
>JAZSIL010000288.1:0-7320 GCA_045533785.1 Bacilli bacterium | reverse complement strand
TTAAAGGATCATTATTAAAATGTTTGGACCTAACTTTAGAGAATGCAACAAATTATAATGATATTTCAGCTATAATAGATAACACTTCGTGGAAAAGAATAGAAACAATTTCTTATCCAGGTGCTAGTTTACGTGAAGCTATTTTAAATGCATTTGCTCATGCTAATTATTTTATAAGGTCTAATATAAAAATTGAATTTTATGAGGATAAAGTTAAAATTACTAATCCTGGTGGTATATTTCAAGCAACACTTGAGCAAATCTTTGACGGAGTACAAACTTACAGAAATCCCGGACTTGTGAATATTTTAAGTAAATTACAATATATAGAAAATTTTGGGACAGGAATACCAAGAATTCTACATGCTTATGAAAATAGTGTGAGACAACCAGAGTTTCTTCCTAGTGAAAGTTTTTTTATCCTAAAAATGCCAAATATGAATTTTGACCCAATAAATGACCCAATAAATGACCCAATAAATGACCCAATAAAACTTTCTAAAAAAGTTGAGTTATCAGATTTTGATTTAAGTATAGTAAGAATAATTAATGAAAAACCTGGGTTGAATGCGAAACAAATTTTAGAAGAATTAACTCATATATTTAATAATGTAACGATTGATATGGTAAAAAATTCATTAAAAAGAAAATTAATAGATATATATGAGTTTAGAGGAACTAGAAGAAATGGTGTCTATTATTTAAAAAATAAATAAATCTATAAATGTTATGTTTAAGTCTTTTGTTAACTCAAAGGAAAGAATTTAGATCTGAGTTTATAGCTTTTGATAAATTTAATTTTTATAAGTAGTGACTTTTCATCAGTTTTACACTAACATTGTAGGATTTATAAGAAATAATCGTCAGTTTAATTAAAAATTAAATTTATTTGTCGTAAAAAACTAAAGTGACGGTTATAAGTATGAATTAGAAAATTATTTAAGGAGGAAGATTACAATGCTTACAAAAGAACAATTTAAAGACTCTATTGATGAATACGGAGATAGTTCTAAATTGGTTAAAAGACTTGGTATAAATGAAGAAGATGTAACTGAAGTAGTTGTGCTTGCTCCTTGGTGGCATCCTAATAAACTATATAATGATTATGATTGTAGGATTGAATTGTTAAGTGATGAATTTCCAGAAGTATATAGAATAACTTACAATAACAAATCATTTCTTCATATTAGAAGTTATGTTGGAGCAACAAATGTAGGTGAAACTGTGTTATTACTTTCATTTACTAAATGTAAAAGAATTATATTTGTAGGTTCAGTTGGATCAATATCAAATGATGTAAATATTGGTGATTTAATAATTCCTTCAACAAGTGTTTCTGGAGAAGCATTTTCTAGTTATATGTATAAAACAATTAATAAGGAATCATTACATAAAGAATATCATCCAACAAAAAAATTATATGATGCTACAACAAATTATTTAAAAAATGAAAATATAGATTATAAAGATATTAAAGTATATAGTGTGGATACTATTGCTGGACAATTTGCTCATATTGATGAAATATTAAATTTAGGTTGTAAAGCAATTGAAATGGAAACATCAGCTTTATTTAGTGCATGTCAAGTTATAGAAAAAGAGTGCGTTGCATTACTTGTTGTATCAGATAATACAATATTAAATAAATCATTAATTTCTGGTAGAACTGATGATGATATGAAATTATATCATAGGACAAGATATGAAATAATACCTAGAATTATATTTGATTTATTATTTTAATTGGAGGTTGAAGTATGAAAAAATTATTTAAGTACTTTAAATCATATATTAAAGAAACAATTCTTGCTCCGTTATTTAAGTTATTAGAAGCACTACTTGAATTATTTATTCCTTTGGTGGTTGCTTCAATCATAGATAATGGGATAGGGTTATCTGATAAGACTTATGTAATTAAGATGATTATTGTGATGATATCTTGTGGAATTGTTGGACTTATTTTATCTGTACTTGGACAATATTTTGCTGCCAAAACAGCAGTAGGTTTTAGTACAAAATTAAAACTTGATTTATTTAAGAAGATACAAGAGTTATCTTTTAGTGATATTGATAATTTAGGTGTGTCTAGTATTATTACTAGAATGACATCAGATGTAAATCAAGTGCAAACAGGGATTAATCTTACATTAAGATTATTTTTAAGATCACCATTTGTTGTATTTGGTGCTGCTATTATGGCTTATTTTATTGATCCTAGTATTTCAGGTATTTTCTTTATTAGTATTGCTGTTTTATCAGTTGTAGTATTTGGTATAATGCTTCTTACTATGCCACTTCATAGACGTGTTCAAGAAAATTTAGATAATGTGCTTTCACAAACTAAAGAAAATTTAAGTGGTGTTCGTGTAATTAGAGCATTTACTTCAGAAAAAGAAGAAATTGAAAAGTATTCAAGTTCTATTAAAAAGTTAGAACGTTCACAAAATAGAGTTGGCAATATTTCTAATTTATTAAATCCACTTACTTTTATTATTGTTAATACAGCAATTATTATTTTAATTTATACTGGTGCTTTAAAAGTTGATAGTGGAATACTTACTCAAGGTGAAGTTATTGCGTTATACAATTATATGTCACAAATATTAGTTGAATTAATTAAACTTGCAAGTTTAATTATTACAATGACTAAGTCTGTTTCATGTGCAAAACGAATTTCAAAGATTATTGAAATAGATACTTGTATTTTTGTGGATAAAAATAATAATAAATTAAGTGATAAATATATTATTTATGATAATGTATCAATGAAGTATCGTTCTGCTAAAGAAGAGTCGCTTGAAAATATTTCTTTTGATGTAAACAAGGGTGAAACGATTGGTATTATAGGTGGTACAGGTAGTGGAAAGAGTACTTTAATTAATTTATTACTTAGATTTTATGATGTATCCTGTGGAAATATTTATTTTGATCATTTACCGATTGAATCTTATCACCCAAAAGAATTAAGAGAAAGAATTAGTATTGTAATGCAAAAGTCTGTTTTATTTAAAGGTACTATTCGTGATAATATTAGATGGGGTAAAAAAGATGCTACTGATGAAGAAATTATCAAAGCATTAGAAATTGCTCAAGGGTTAGATATTCTTGCTAAAAAAGATGAAGGATTAGATTCGTTAGTGTCTCAAGGAGGAAAGAATTTTTCTGGTGGACAACGTCAGCGTCTTGCACTTGCTCGTGCAATCGTAAAACGACCTGAAGTTTTAATTTTAGATGATTCTGCAAGTGCCCTTGATTTTGCAACAGATGCTGCTTTAAGAAAAGCAATTAAAAGCCTTGATTATAATCCAACAGTATTTATTGTTTCTCAGCGTACAGCATCTATTCAAAATGCTGATAAAATATTAGTGCTTGATGATGGAAAACTAGTTGGTATTGGTACCCATGATGAACTTTTAAATAACAATAGCATATATCAAGAAATTTATTATTCTCAATTTAAGAAGGAGGATAATAAAGATGAATAAAACAGTTATTAAAAAATTATTAAAATATTTAAATAAAAATATTATTAGTTTAAGTGCCACTTTAGTACTTGCAATTATTTCAGTAGTGCTTACAATTTATGTTCCAATTTTATTTGGTAATGCGATTGATTTAATTATTGATAAAGGTAATGTTGACTTTAATGGATTAAAAGATATTTTACTTAAAATCTTTATTATTATATTAGTTATTGGTATTTTACAATGGTTGATGATGACAATTAATAACTATGTTGCTTATCGCATCAATAAAAGAATTAGATATGAAAGTTTTGTTAAGATTCAAAAATTACCACTAAAATATTTAGATGCACATTCTCATGGCGAGTTGGTTAGTATTATTATTAATGATACTGATCAATTTACAGAAGGGTTACTTCTTGGGCTTACTCAAGCATTTTCTAGTATTGTAACGATTATTGGAACAATTTGTTTTATGATATATATAAACTGGATTATAGCACTTGTTGTAGTATTTGTTACTCCACTTTCATTGTTTGTGGCTAAATTTATTTCTTCTAAAACTTATTCTATGTTTAAGGCACAATCTGAAATTAGAGCAGTTCAAACTGGCTTTATTGATGAAATGATAAGTAACTTAAAAGTAGTTAAAGCATATAATCATGAAGAAGAAAATATTATTAAGTTTAATGAAATTAATAACAAACTTGAAAAGTGTTCTTTAAAAGCAACTTTCTTTTCATCTTTAACTAATCCTTGTACAAGATTTGTAAATTCAGTTGTATATGCGCTTGTTGCTTTATTTGGGGCTTTATTTGTAATTGATCCATTTAGTAGTGCACTTTCGTTAACTGTTGGTAGTTTATCAAGTTTTTTAAGTTATGCTAATCAATATACAAAACCATTTAATGAAATATCTAGTGTAATTACTGAACTTCAAAATGCTTTTGCTTGTGCCGCAAGAGTGTTTACGTTACTTGATGAAGAAGAAGAAATAAGTGATTGTAATAATACAGTTCTTTTTGATGTTGTTGGTAATGTTGAATTAAGTCATGTATATTTTTCTTATCGTGAAGATCAAAAGTTGATTGAAGATTTTAATTTAATTGTAAAACCTGGCATGAAAGTTGCGATTGTTGGTCCTACAGGTTGTGGCAAAACAACACTTATAAATTTATTGATGCGTTTTTATGATACTGTTTCTGGCGAAATAAAAGTTGAAAATAAAGAAATAAAAGATGTAACTAGAATGAGTTTAAGAGATTCATATGGTATGGTACTACAAGATACATGGATTAAAAATGCTAGTGTTAAAGAAAATATTTCACTAGGGAAACCAAGCGCAACTTTAGATGAAATAATTGAAGCTTGTAAAAAAGCTCATTGTCATAGTTTTATTAAGAGATTACCAAATGGATATGACACAATTCTTTCTGATGAAGGTGCTTTATCGGTTGGACAAAAACAGCTTTTATGTATTGCACGTATTATGTTATGTTTACCACCAATGTTGATTTTAGATGAAGCTACGTCTTCAATTGATACAAGAACAGAAATTAAGATTCAAGAGGCGTTTAATATACTTATGAAAGGTAAAACAACATTTATAGTTGCACATAGACTATCAACAATTAAAGAAGCTGATATAATATTGGTAATGAATAATGGTAATGTAATTGAAACTGGCACGCATGAAGAATTACTTGAAAGAAAAGGTTTCTATGCAAATCTGTATAATTCACAATTTGTTAAATATTAGGTGATTTATGGAAAATAAAGTATATGTTTATAAATGTAATAAATATGATGAAACATTAATTGAAAAGGCCTATCAGGAAATTCTTGTTAAACCAGGTCTTTTGGATTTTGTAAAAGAAGGTATGAAAATTGGGATTAAAGTTAATCTTGTTGGAAATTTTAATCCTGATAAAGCCGCTACTACACATCCACTTTTAGTTAAAGTATTATGTAAACTTTTAATTGAAAAAGGAGCAATAGTTACCATAGGTGACAGCCCCGGAGGTCTTTTTACGGAAGGAATATTAAAGAGTGCTTATAAAGGTGCAGGTTTATCTATTTGTGAAGAGGTGGGTGTTAAATTAAACTATAATGTTTCAACATCAAAAATAAAAGTAGATAAGCAAGTTGTGAAAATATTAGATGTATCTAATTGGTTATTAGAGCAAGATGTGTTAATAAATTATTCTAAACTTAAATCACATGGAATGATGGCTCTTTCTGCAAGTGTAAAAAATATGTTTGGAGTAGTTCCTGGTGTATTAAAACCAGAATATCATTATAGATTCCCAAGTCATGATGATTTTGCCAATATGTTGATCGATTTAAATGAAGTATTTGAATGTAAACTTAATTTAGTTGATGGAATTATTGGTATGGAAGGAAATGGTCCAACCCAAGGAACACCACGTCTTATTGGTTGTCTTTTAGCTTCTCGTACTCCATATCCATTGGATGTCGTTTGTGCAAAGATAATTGATTTAGATATCGATAATGTTTATACAATTAGTGAATCAATTAAGCGTGGTAAGACTACGACATTTGATGAGATAGTTTTAAATGAAACAATTGATGATTTGATAATTAAAGATTATAAGAATATTAAGCCTGGTAAAAGTATGGAATTTTCAGAAAAATTTAAAGGACCATTTGGAAAAATAATTAACCCAATTATTGCAAAAGTTTTAACTGTAAAACCACGTGTAAAGAAAAAAGAATGTATTGGTTGTAAAAAATGTGAAAATATTTGTCCAGTAAAAGCAATTGTTATGAAAAATAAAAAACCAGTAATTGATAGATCTAAATGTATTAGATGTTTTTGTTGCCAGGAGTTTTGCCCTGTAGGAGCTATGAAAGCTCATAAAAATTTAATTGTGAAAGTACTTTCTAAAAGTAATTAGGTGATTTATGAAAAAATTTATATTAGTTTTATTTATGTTGTTTTGTTTGTTAGGTATTTGTTCATGTGAAAATATTGATAATTCAAATGATGATAACAACAATAATAATAATGATCAGGATAGTTCACTAGATGGAATAGATCTATCTCAATATGAAATGCCTCAAACTGAATTTCTTCATGATGGACACACGCTTACTCGCCTTGAGGAAGTGATGAAGTTTGTAATTTATGATGGAACATTCATTTATGAAAAGCATTTAAACTCTATTGGATATCGATATATTCTTGAAGAATCAAACGATTCTATACTTTATGCGTATTATTGGATAAATGAACTAAGATTAGTTCATTTAAAGGTTGTTGGTAGGGTTGCTCACATGTCATATGTTAAATTAAAAGATAATGATGAGTCTTTAACAATATGTCATAAAATTCAATATTATTCAAGTAAACGTCAAGATTTTTTTGCAATAATGAATTGTGAAAGAGCTTTATTTGATAATAATTATGTTGGTGAGTATGAAGTTTATCGTGGAGATAACACACAAACAGAAGAAGAAATCACTGAAAAAATAGTAAATCAAAATTATGATTTATTGCAAAAGTTTAATAGTGTTATAACTGAAAAGATAAATATTAGTTTAACTGAATTTGGTTATAAATGTGAATAATATAAATTTAAAAATCTCTATGTTTTTGATAAAACATAGAAACTTCTTTTTTACTAAAAACTAAACTTAAATTAAAAAAATAGTGTATAATAAGAATATGAAAAAAGAAGTATTTTTAAGATTATTTTATATAGAAGATAGCATTGTAAAAAGTATTCAAAAAAAAGATAATGATTTATTTATTAAAATTGAATGAAATCTTAATATTTTTGCAATGGGAAATTATATTCGTGAGAATGAATTTAATGATATAGAAAATGTTTAT
>JAZSIL010000086.1:0-3939 GCA_045533785.1 Bacilli bacterium | reverse complement strand
TTTAATAAATATTCATTTAAAATATTTACAAATGATCTTCTTAAATCATTTAAACTAGATACTTTAACAAAAGCACAGTTATCTGTCTTTATTTTAATACTATTTACTTTGTAAACAGTTGATGTTAATTTAGAAAGTTGCTCTACAATACGCTCTTCTTTTAAAACTTGATCGCTATATGGAAGTTCATCACCAAAAACATTAAATGAATAATCGTCTATTTTAACATTTATAGATAGTTTTTTACCACTAAAAATAGAAACATTAAGATCAATTGGAAATTTAATATTTTCAAGTTTTAACTTTTCATTAATTTCTTTAGATAAAAGACTACTAGAAGTTTTTATAACACGATCACCAATTTTACTATTATTTTTAATAAATAGTTTAATGATTTCACCTTTTTTGGCAGATTTAGTTAGATTATTTTTAACATAAATACTTGTTAAATAAAGTCCATATTCTTCATTCGATAAAACTCTTAATCCATCATGTATGGAAACATCAGCAGATAATCTAATTTCAATAAATTCTTTTGAACAATTAATGATTTTACCTACTTCAATTCCGCGATGATTAACAAACTTTGTGTTAACAATATCAGCATTATTCTCGTTTAATAAATACCCTTTAGTAAAACTTCTATTAAATGTTACTAAAATATTTTCTTTTGTTTTTTTAGAAACCTCGTATTTATGATATTTAAGATATTCATCAATTGCATCACGATAGGCTTTAGTTACCGTATAAACATACTCTGGGCTTTTCATTCTTCCTTCAATTTTTAAAGAACTAACACCACTATTTAATATTTCATCTAAATATTCAAGTGTCATTAAATCTTTCATTGATAAAAAAGCACTATTTTCTACAAATTCCACATTATCTTCATAAATAGTATATTTTTTACGACATGGTTGAGCACATTTACCACGATTTCCACTTCGTCTACCAATTACAGAACTCATTAAACAATTTCCACTTGAAGAAAAACATAGTGCACCATGAATAAAGATTTCTGTTTCTAAGATTGTAGAGATTTTATTTACATCTTCAATTGGAGTTTCTCTTGCAAGAACTACTCTAGATACACCCATATCTTTTAAAACTCTTGCACCTTGTTCATTAAAAATATTCATTTGCGTAGAGGCATGAACTTCTATGGAAGGATAATTTTGTTTAATAAATCTTAAAACACCAAGATCTTGAACAATTACTGCATCAATATTAATATCATTTAAAAAGGATAAATAATCATTTAAACTATCAAATTCACTCTCAAGTATAATAGTATTCACAGTAACATATACTCTCACTTTGTGTAAATGACAATACTTAACTGCCTTAATTAATTCATCATTATCAAAGTTGCCTGCAAAACTTCTTGCACCAAATGTTTTTCCGCTTAAATATACAGCATTACATCCTGCTTGTACTGCAGCAATTAAACACTCATAATTACCAGCTGGTGATAATAGTTCTACCATAAAGTTCCTCCTTTCTACTTAAAAAAAGCCTAAAAAGGCTTTTTCTTATAGTTTATCATCATCAAATTCTTCTTCTTCTAATTCGTCTTTCATTAAATATAAAATACCTATTGTTCCAGGTCCACAGTGTGATCCAATTACACATCCAGCCTCAGTATGATAAACATGTTTAACTTTATCATAAATGCCATTTTCTTTAAATTTAGCATCAATTTCAGCATAACTTTGTTCACAATCAGTTGTATTAGTAATGAATACAAACTCAGGATCAATATTAGGAAAATCTTCTAAAAACATGTTAGTCATGACACCTACAGCTTTTTTCATCAAACCTATAATTTTCTTACCAACTTTTAATTTCCCTTCACGAACTACAATCATTGGTCTAATTCTAAGTACAGTACCAAAGATTTTAGTAAGTGATGAACATCTTCCACCCTTATGTAGATAATCAAGTTGACGAACTACAAATTGTGATTTCATACGTGGAACTCTACGTTCAATACGTTCTTTAATCTCTTTTGCACTCATTCCTGCATCACGATACTTACAAGCTTTTAAAATAAGTAACCCAGTTCCAGTTGAAAGATTTGCTCCGTCACAAGAATAACATCTTCCTTCTTCAAATTCATCTTTAGCGATTTGAAAACTATTATAAGTAGTGGATAACTTACCACCAATACCCATATAGAAAATATCATAACCTTGTTCAATATAAGGTTCCATAAATTCTATAAATTCACCTGGAGCACAAGCAGCAGTTTTTGGCATAACATTCTCTTCTTCAACTCTTTTATATAAATCTGGAAGATGAATATCTACACCATCATTAAGCGATTCTTCGCCAAATGTAATATGAAGTGGAACAACCTTTATATCATATTCTTTAATTATTTCTTGTGATAAATCACAAGTACTATCAGTTAAAATTATAACTTTATTCATTTAATCTCCTATCCTAGCCATATTTGGCCATTTTCATTAAGATTTTCTAATGTTTCAATTAAAATATCTCTAAATAAGATACCTGTTGCGTAAGCATTATTACCATATTGGAATGGATAACTACTTTGATCAAAAATATAATCTACAGCAGCAACTTTATATACTTTATTATCGTCAAGTAGTTCCCCATTAATGTAATAACCACTATATCTATCTCCAGTAATATTATCACTACATACAATATCATAACCATTTATTATACTCTTAACATAACTACCCTTTAATTCAACAGTTTTAATCGCATTATCAAATGGCATAATTTCGTAAACTTTAGATACTGTTACTTCCTCACCAGAATAAATAGGAAAAGCACTATTTCTAATGCCACCTGAATTAATAAAAGCAACATCACAATCAATATAATCGCTTAATGCATTAGCAGCCCAAGCTGCACCTTTAATTTGATTAATGTCAGCACCAGCTTTACATAGTACACGTTTAAATATTGGGGCAGTTTCTAAAACTATGTCATCTACCATTTTTTTAACAACAGGATCAGTTGCAACACTCTTAATCATTTGTTTATTAAAACTTGCACCTGATAAAACACTTTTAGTTTCTGGATTGATATTTAATGATATAACACCAACATTTTTACCAGCAGTACCTGCTTGAATAGAAGGAATAACTACACCATCACTTCTACGATAAGTTTCTGTATACGTACTATGTGTATGACCGTTTATAATAGCATCAATTCGTTCATCTCCATTTAATTTAGACAGTGACTTATTAGTTAACGAATCTCCGTCATGACCACTTACGATAACAATATCGCAATCTTTATCTGTTCTTAATTCTTTTGCATATTTCGATACTGCTTCAACAGGATCACTAAAATAATAATCTTCAATCATAGCAGTCGCAATATCAGTTTCTAATCCTTGTCCCATATATCCAATGATGCCAATTTTTAATCCTTTAGTTTCAACTATATGATATGGATCAACATATTCAGGAATTGAAGATGTAGATTTTTGAATAATATTGCACCCTAAAAACGGAAAGTCTGCTTCACCATTACTTTCATCACCATCACGATATTTAAGAACCGTAGATAATTCCCAGTCAAATTCGTGATTGCCAATTGTCATTGCATGAAAACCGATTTCATCCATAATATCTACAACAATTTCACCACGCGTATGGTTTGATATTGCAGCTCCTTGGAACATATCGCCAGCAGAAATAACTAAAGTTGCAGCATCAGTATTTTCTTTAATAGAATCTTTAATATAACCGCTAATTCTTGCTGCACCGTAAGCACCATTATCTTCTTCTATTGCACCATGAAAGTCATTAATTGTATAAATTAATAATTTTTCAGGAATTTCATTCGTATTATTATTATTATTATTATTATCACAACTTGTAACAAATAGTCCTAGAAGTAATAAAACAAAAACTAATATTTTGTTGAACTTTTTCATAAATAAATCTCCTATTT
>JAZSIL010000004.1:0-4405 GCA_045533785.1 Bacilli bacterium | reverse complement strand
ACATTGATATATTCACTTTTATTATATTTAGTTTTTCTTTCTTAAAACAAAGAAGTATAATGCTGCTCCTAGTAATAACATAGATATAGAACCAATACAAATACCTAGACCTAATTTATTTTTAGGTTTTGAATTATTATCTCCTAAACCTGGATTATTGTTTTCACCGCCAGATGGTAACATTGTATTCTCTAAAAGAATTGTATTTGTTTCATCACAGTGTTCACATTTTGATGTAACTGTACCATTTGAAGATGATGTTGCGTCATTATTATATTTATAATCATTAAATGAGTGTTGTGCTTTTTCACCATATTCTTCTTTACATAAAACGCATTCTGCTTTTTTAGTACATGTTGCAGTACCACCACGACATTCTGTGTGTTTTGTAATAGTTAGTGTACCATTAACATATGTAATGTTATAGTTTGGATTATCTATTTCTAATATAGTTATATCATATTCACCAACTGTGTTAGTATCAGTGATAGAAACAGTCATTACAGGAGTTAAATCAGTTACATTACTAACATCAGCTACATATGTAAAACTAGGAAGAGCTGTAAATTGTTCAATAGTAAAACTATCTGCAGTAAGTGTAAGAGTAGCTTTTTCAACTGTTACTATAAAACTTTTTTCTTCTATATTAGCATAGTTTTTATTACCTACAACTTTATAATAAACTGTATAAGTTCCGGCATCTTTTACATAAGGAATTTCTTTAGACCACTCACCACCTTCTACTTTATAATACATTGTTCCATCAACTACATTACCTGGAGTAATTAATGCTTGATAATCATTATTATATACTAAACCTTGAACTTTAGAAGGTGATAAATATTTAGTTTCTAATGAAGCTACATTAATTGTAACTGTTTTAGATATTGTGTTATAACATTTAGGATTAATTGGTGTAAAGATAACTTCCATTGTGTAAGTACCTGCATCTAATAATGTACTTGGATCATCTTTAAAACTCCATGTTCCATCACCAAAACCAATTAAATCAATGTCTGATAATTTAGTACCATAATTAATGTTAAATACTGAATCAATTTGACAAATCGGATCTGCTTTCTTAATTTCAAATGGTAATATTACATCTTCTATTGGTGCAACTCTAGCATCATCAATTTCTGATCTTAATCTTACTTCATAACTACCTACTTCAGTAGGAACTGTTGTAGTAAACTCTCCATTAATATGTCGATATGTAAGATATATATTTAAGTCACTTGTGTTAACTTTATATTTAGGTAAGATAGGTGCTTCTCCATAAGTCCAATCTTCAATAGAAGGATAAGTTATCCATTCGCCTTGAGTTATATAGATAAAGAAAAACACTGTAAGTTGTTTATCATCAGTTGTTTCCCATGTATATTTTTCTGGTTCAAGTAGTTCTAAAACAACAGGATATCTGCCATATGACTTACCACCATCATTTTTTACTACTTTATAGTATTTAGTATCACTTACTTCTGGTTTTTGAAGTTGTCCTTCTTTATAGATTGCGTAAGGGATTGTAGGTGCATCCACTAAAATCTTTTTAACAGTAAATTCAACCGTTAAGTTATCACCAACTAAAACATAATTACTATTTACTATATTAATTGTTGTAGTATATGTTCCAACGCTTGATGCTACGTTACTAAACTGAACAATTACTGACTCGTTATAACAAATACCTTTAAGTAAGTATTCTGGTGTGTAGGAATTGTATTCAGAGTTTTCTTCTTGGAAAACAATTGTCTTTGTCCACTCAACTGTAATTTCTTTAGGTTTAATTGTAACTTGTTTAAAATTATCCAGGATTGAAAATTCACAAGACTCATAGTATGTTCCCTCTTCCACAGATAGTACAACCAAATAAAGTCCTGCATCACAAATATTATCTAATTTTTTATTATCTCTTGAGTATTTTACTACTATTTGTCCCATACCAGGTTCTTTAGTAGAATATAAATCAAGATATTTATTATTACCATCATAAACAAGTTCTCCTGGTTCATGATATGTAAACATCTCAACTTTTGGAATACCTTTTAGAATTTCAAATTCATGCGTGATAGTTAAACCTTGATAGGTAATACTAGCAGTATATATACCAGGGAATAATACTTCACGATCATATTTAATTTCAATGCTATTTACATCAAGACCTTCTATATCAGTACTTAATCTTGCAGCTTTAATTGTTTTATCATAATGTGGATCACTTGGTGATAAAAGTTCTAGTTTTTTATTATGATCACATATATTACAAGTCTCATAAATAACATTTCCATCTTTATGATATATATATTCATGAGCATCGTTTTCATTTAAATTACTGTATTTGATA
The DNA here is from genome assembly GCA_045533785.1 of Bacilli bacterium. Lineage (GTDB taxonomy): Bacteria > Bacillota_I > Bacilli_A > ML615J-28 > CAG-313 > UBA1737. Next base: position 2,061 of record JAZSIL010000004.1, on the reverse strand, counting down.
GTTGTTCCATCACATGCAGTTACTTGATAAACAGGAGTAGCTCCAACTAGTGGATAAGCATCTTTTGTTTCCTCTTCTTTTAAGTTATCTATTTTTTGCCCAAACTTACTTCCTAAAAGATACGTAATTTTACCACTTGCAAGTTCTTCTTTAGTTGAAGTAATAGAGACTGGGTTTAAAGCTTCATCTATTATAACACCAAAGGCATTTTCTCCTAAAGTATAATTAGCATAAACACTTGAAGTAACATGTTTACCTAAATACCCTACAATTTCTCCTGGTGTCATTGTATATTGTTTTTCATTTTCTGTTATTTCAAATGTTTTACCAGTAATTTTACCAACATTAAGTGTTGAAGTAATACCATTAAAACTTTCATTATTAACATAACCTAATATACCACCAACATATTTGGCATTGTTTGCGGTAATAGCAGCATAATTTGCAGAACTATTAATATAACCAGTTTCCATACTACCGATAATTCCACCAACATATGAATATACACCATCAAGATTTAAAGTACCAAAATTAGAGCATCCTTCAATATTAACGTTTCCTACACCTTTTCCAATGATACCACCAATATTACTTGATCCTACACCATTTTCTAACACATTTATAGTAACATCTGATGTTACATTTTTTAGTTCAACATTGTTTTCTGCAAGTCCAATTACCCCTGCAATATTTTCACAAGTAGAAGCTACATTAAAATTACCAGTTATTTTAATATTTTGAATTAATACTTTATCAGTGCTACTTCCTTTTGCGAAGCCTATGAATCCATAGTTAGATTTAGTAATAGTTTGATTATTTAAATTAATCGTACGAATTTCATTATCATATGTTTTTATATCTACATAAAATGGATATTCAGCATTTCCAAGTGGGACATAACTTATATTTGCTGGTATTGTAATATCTTTAGTAATAACTATACGATTTTTTAAATTACCACTGTTTTGTTTATCAATAATCCAAAGTAATTGTCCAGCATTACCAACGGTCCAACCACCATGAACGGTTTGATCCCATCCTGCTTCTTCATAAGTACCACACTCACAAATACCATTATCATATACATGTGTATGTGTATCTGCACTTACTAATACATTTTTAATCATTAAAACCTGAATTAAAAATACAACACATAAACTAAAAACTATTTTTAAATATTTTGCCATTTTGCCTCCTATGTCCTATTACTAATATATTCATATAAAGTATCAACAACTTCTTTAGAATATTCTTTCATATTAAATTTTTCGATTTTTTTAATTACATCTTCAATTTCTTCTTTTGGAACTTCAAAGATCTTCAATAAAGTCTTAATAAATCTATTTACTTTTCGATCTATCGTAAAATACATATTACATGGATTAATAATAAAACCACGCATAATACCTGCCGCAGCAATTTCAAGTTCATAGAAGTCTTTTGTTTCATATTCTGGTAAATATTTATGAAATACATTTTCTAACTTCTCTGTTATATAATCATAAATCTTATGCGAAGTACTAGGCATTGAATAGCTAACTGCATACATTTCTCTAATATTATCATTAATTTCACAAATATAAAGTTGTAATACACATTCAAAGATATATAACAGTAATTTATCTTCACTTTGTTCTTTAAGATATTCTATGCTTTTTTCAAATTGATGTTCGATAACTAAGTTAACTAAATGACTAAGTAAATTATCTTTATCAACAAACATTCTAAATATTTCATTATATCCAACACCTGAATCCTCAGCAATATCTTTAATTCTAGTATTAGTGTATCCTTTTTCAATAAATAACTTTGTCGCAGAATGTAGTACGAGTGTTCTTGTTTTTCCTTTTTCTCTATTTAATGGTCTTGCCATTTTGTCCTCCTAATATCAATAATAAACTCAAGTTTTGAACTCAAGTATATTATACAATATTATAAACTTTAAAGCAAATAAATACATAAGTTTTTAAAATTTTTTTATTAATTATTTATACTAATACATATAAAACTATATATATAATAATTACAAACAAAAAAGACTATATTACTTTTTTAAATAAT
>JAZSIL010000206.1:0-5712 GCA_045533785.1 Bacilli bacterium | reverse complement strand
TATTGAAAAAAATATCGTTTTATGATAAAATATTTAAAAGATGAGGCAAAAAATTTATATGGATAAAATTATTGTTGTTAATAAACCAATTGGTATGACTAGCCATGATGTAGTCAATAAAATTAGAAGAATTTTTAATACTAAACGAGTTGGTCATACTGGAACTCTTGATCCTGATGCAAGTGGAGTATTAGTAATTTGTATAAAAGAAGCTACAAAATTAGTACAATTTCTTGAGCATGATTCAAAAGAATATATTGCGGAAGTATTAATTGGTAGAAGTACTGATACTTATGATAAAACTGGTAAAACTATACATGAAGTTGTTGTAGAATCTTTATCTAATGAACAAGTTGATGAAAGTTTAAAATCATTTATTGGTGTTAGTGAACAAATACCACCTATTTATTCTGCTATTAAAGTTAATGGGAAGAAGCTTTATGAATATGCGAGAAATAACGAACAAATTGAAATTAAACCAAGAAAAATTGAGATTTTTGATATTAAAAGAATATCTGATGTTATAAAAGTTGACAATTATTTTAAATTTTCAATTAAAGTTAACGTATCTAAAGGAACTTATATAAGAACATTATGCGTAGATATTGCGGCAAAACTTGGCTATCCTGGTTTAATGAACAACCTAATTAGAACTAAATGTGGCGTATGGGAAATTAGTGAAAGTTTTACTTTAGAGCAAATTGAAATGGGAAATTTTAATAGTTATACAATGCTTGAAACTTTGAAAAATTATCCTTTTATTGATGATGAAGAATGTGTTCACAAAGCTTTACATGGTATGAAAATATCACCAAGTAAAATTAAAGAAATTTTAGGCAATACACCGGATAGAATTGTTATAAAAAATGCTGAAACATTGATTGGTATTTATGAATTAGATCAATTGATTAATGGGTATAAGGCGGTAAGAGTATGGAATTAATTACTTTTGAAAAATACTTGGAAATGTACAGTTATCCATTGGCTGTTACAATTGGCTCTTTTGATGGAATTCATTTAGGCCATCAAGCATTGATAAAAAATACATATAATATTGCACGAAGAAAAGGTTATAAGTCTGCGGTGCTAACATTTGACCCTCATCCATTAACTGTTGTTAATAAAAGTCAACGTGAAAATATTACTTCTATTGATGATAAATTCGATATTATTGAAAAATTTAAAGTTGACTTTTTAATTATAATTAATTTTTCAGAAAAGTTTCAAACAATTTCTAAAACTGAGTTTATAAATAATTATTTATTAAAAATTAATGTTAAAGAAGTTGTAGTTGGTGATGATTTTAAATTTGGTTATAAGGGTGAAGGAAAAGCACTTGAAATTTCGTCTTTAAGTAATAATTTAATCAATACTAATATAATTAATTTAATTATGATGGATGATGAAAAAATTGGAAGTACAAAAATACTTCAACTTTTAAAAGAAGGAAAAATTGAAACAGTAAATAAGTTATTAGGATATAATTATTATTTTAATGGTTCTGTAGTTAAAGGTAGACAAGTTGGAAGACGTTTAGGTTTCCCTACAGCTAATATTAATAATAATAATGTCAAGAACCTTTTAAAAACTGGAGTATATGGTGTAGTTGTATATGTTGATGATTGTTCTTATCTTGGAATGATGAATCTTGGTCATAATCCTACGTGTAATTTTACCAATGAATTATCTCTTGAAATTAATCTTTTTGATATAGATAAAGATTTATACGATAAAAATTTAAAAATTGAAATTTTTTGTTATGTTAGAGAAGAAAAAAAGTTTTCTAGTAGGGATGATTTAATAAGTCAATTAAAAAAAGATCAAACTTATATAATAAATAAAAACCATATGCTTGCAAAAAAATAAAAAAAGTAGTATAATATATTCGACCTATACAAAGTTCATCGATTCTTCCGACGATTTACATTGTATTGGCATATTTAATCGTATTAAATTACGAAATTATAATAAGGAGGACAAAGAAATGGCTTGTATTACAAAAGAAGAAAAAGCCGCAATTATTGCAAAATTTGCGCGTGCTGAAGGTGACACTGGTTCTACTGAAGTTCAAATTGCTATTTTAACTGCAGAAATCAACAAACTAAATGGCCACATGAAACAACATCCTCATGATTTCCACTCACATCGTGGATTAATGAAGAAAATTGGTCATCGTCGTAACCTTTTAAACTATTTAAAAGCTAAAGATGTTCAAAGTTACCGTGAAGTTATTGCCAAATTAGGTTTAAGAAAATAAGTCTAAAGGGCACAATGTGCCCTTTTAGTCTTATTAAATTGAAGTAGATAAAAAATATTTTATTATATATAATATTTGAAAGGAAAAATAAAAAATGGAAAAACATATTTTCGAATACGTACAACGCGACAGAAAATTTGTTGTAGAAATTGGTGAACTTGCTAAACAAGCAAATGGTGCTGTTTTAGTTAGATACAATGATACAGCAGTATTAAGTTCTGCAGTATGTAGTAATCAAGTTATGGCTACAGATTTTTTCCCTCTTACAGTTTTATATCAAGAAAAACTTTATGCTGGTGGTAAAATTCCTGGTGGCTTTTTAAAAAGAGAATCTCGTCCAACTGAACATGAAACATTAGTTTCTCGTTTAATTGACAGACCTATTAGACCATTATTTGCTGATGGTTATCGTAATGAAGTTCAAGTAATTAACATGGTGTTAAGTGCAGATCCTAACTGCTCACCTGCTATGGCTGCAATGCTTGGTGCATCACTTTCACTTGGTGTATCTGATATTCCATTCCAAGGCCCTATTGCTGGTGTAGTTGTAGGTAGAGTTAATGGAGAATACATTTTAAATCCTAGTGTTGAAGAACTTGAAGCTTCTGATATTAACTTAACTGTTGCAGGAACAATTAAAGCTATTAACATGGTAGAAGCAGGTGCTAAACAAGTATCTGAAGATGATATGCTTGGAGCTTTAGAATTTGCTCATGCTGAAATTAAAAAATTATGTGCATGGCAAATGGAAGTAATTGCTGCTTGCGGTAAAGAAAAACAAGTACCTGATTTATTCAAAATTCCTGAAGAATTAGAAAATGCAATTCGTGAATTTGCATTTGAAGATTTAAAAGTAGCAATTTCTACATTTGATAAATTAGAAAGAGAAGCAAACATTGAAGCAGTAAATGAAAAAACAAGAGTTCATTTTGATGAAATTTTTGCTACTGAATCTTTAGAACCAACTGAACTTGCTGAAAAACAAGGTTATGTAAATATGGTTTTAGAACATATGCTTGCTGAAGAAGTACGCCGTTTAATTACAGAAGATAAGATTCGTCCTGATGGAAGAGCTGTTGATGAAATTAGACCACTTTCTTCACGTGTAGATCTATTTGAACGTACTCATGGTTCTGCTTTATTTACTCGTGGACAAACTCAAAGTTGTTCAATTGTTACACTTGGTTCTTTAACAGAATTCCAAATTATTGACGGTTTAGGAGTTGAAGAAGGTAAGAGATTTATGCTTCACTATAACTTCCCTCAATTCGCAGTAGGATCAACTGGACGTTATGGTGCTCCTGGTCGTAGAGAAATTGGTCATGGTGCATTAGGTGAAAGAGCAATTCTTCAAGTAATTCCATCTGAAGACGAATTCCCTTATACAATTAGAGTTGTATCAGAAATTTTAGAATCTAATGGTTCATCAAGCCAAGCTTCTATTTGTGCTGGTACTATGGCATTAATGGCTGCTGGTGTTCCAATTAAAGCTCCAGTTGCAGGTATTGCAATGGGGTTAATTAGTCAAGATGATGAATGTTCTAAATATACAATTCTTACAGATATTCAAGGTTTAGAAGACCACTATGGCGATATGGACTTTAAAGTTGCTGGTACTAAAGATGGTATCACTGCACTTCAAATGGATATTAAATGTAAAGGTATTACATTTGAAATCTTAAAAGAAGCTTTAACACAAGCTAAAAAAGGTCGTATGCAAATTTTAGATCATATGATGACTACTATTTCTGAAGTTCGTCCTACTGTTTCTAAATATGCTCCAAAAGTAAAGATGATTAAGATTGATCCTGAAAAAATCCGTGAAGTTATTGGTAGTGGCGGTAAAAATATTCAAGATATTATTGAAAAATGTAATCAAGTTAAAATTGATATTGAACAAGATGGTCGTGTATTTATTATGCATGCTGAACTTGAATGGATTGATAAAGCTGTTGAATTAATCGAAAATATTTGTCGTGAACCTGAACTTAATACAATTTATCCTGCTAAAGTTATTAAAGTACTTGAAATTGGTGCTGTAGTTGAAATTTGGCCTGGATGTGAAGGTCTTGTTCATATTAGTAATCTTGCTTGGAGAAGAGTTGCTAAAGTTGAAGACGAAGTTAAAGAAGGCGATGAAATTGTTGTTAAATTAATTGAAATTGGTCAAGGTGGTAAACTAAGATTCTCAAGAAAAGACACAATGCCAAAACCTGAAAAATCAGAAAACGATCGTCCAAGAAAACCTCGTGCTGAAAAAGTAGAAAAAGCAGAGTCTAAAGAAGAAAAAAATGAAGAATAATTAATAAATTAATGCGGAAAGATAACTGAGCACATTTTATGTGTTAGGAAAGTCCATACTAGCACAATCTGCGATGATTGTAGTGTTTGCGCTTAACGAAAAAATAAGTTAAGGAACTAATTTATTAGTTACGGCGGATGAAGCCTAAAGCTTTTGCCATGGTGTAGTCCTGAAAGTGCCACAGAGACGAGTTTCTTTTGGAAACAAAAGAGTGGAACGGGTAAACCCCACAAGCTAGCAACCCAAATTTTGGTAGGGGCATGATTTTAGGGAGAAATGAATCCACTAAAATTACACTATTATATAGTGAGATAAATGGTTATCCCTTCTATTTGAAGGACAGAATATGGCTTACAAAGTATTGATTTTTAAACCATGAGTTTTCTCATGGTTTTTTTAATGAAAAATTATTTAATATTTGATATAATATAGATGAGGTGAAATGTTATGGTAATAAAGAGTTCTGAGTATATCATAAGTTGTGTCAAAAAAGAGCAATATCCAAATACTACAAATTTACCTGAGTTTGTTTTTTTAGGTAGAAGTAATGTAGGAAAAAGTAGCTTCATAAATGCACTTACTAATCGTAAAAATTTAGCATATACATCCAGCAAACCTGGTAAAACACTAACACTTAATTTTTATTTAATTAACAAAGAACTTTATTTTGTTGATGTTCCGGGATATGGTTATGCACAAAGAGATATGAAACAACGTATGGATTTTGGTAAAATGTTTGAAGAATATTTAAGTAAATCAGAAAATTTAAAAAAGTGTTTTTTAATTGTTGATTCTAGACATAACCCCACAGAAGATGATATTTTAATGTATAATTATTTAAAACATTTTGATATTGATGTTGTTGTTATTGCTACAAAATGTGATAAACTTCCTAAAACTCATCAACAAAAACATTTTAAAAATGTTTGTGAAAAACTAGGTATTGATAAAAACGATGCTGTTTTAGTATCTTCGGAAACTAAATTTGGTATTGATAAAGTTCATGCAATAATTGAAGAATATTTATAAAGTGATGATAAAAATTTTGGATTATTATAGTCCATAATTATTTATCATCTTTTTTTTATTATTTTTTCACCTTTATACTCATATACTTTTTATGATGGAGGATTAAAAAATGATTATAAATAAA
>JAZSIL010000194.1:0-5527 GCA_045533785.1 Bacilli bacterium | reverse complement strand
TATTCTTTTGATATACAACTGTAAAATCATTAAATAATTTTACATCATCACAAATATCATTATAAGATAAAATTTCAACCCCATCATTATTTAAGTTCTTGATAATTTCAGAACTTAACACACCTTCGTTTACATAAAGTTTAACATTATCACGCGAAATAACAGCATAACTTAATAACACTGGATTACACGCAACATCATTTCCTCTTAAATTAAATAACCATGCAATATCATCTAAAGATGTAAGAATTAATAAATCAGCTTCTAATTCTAATAGATGTTCTCTTACCTTCTTAAATTTCTCAATTCTATTTATTCCAGTATATTCATGCGATAATTCAAATGCTTTTTCTTTAGAAATACTTGGACGATTATCCCATAATTGATCAATTAAATCTTCTTGATAAAAAATATTAATACTCTTTTTACTTAAAACAGTTTTTAATTGTTCAACAAAATCGATTGACATAACTCTTCCATCGAAACCTATTGAACATTTTTTTTCAAGTTTTTGATTTAAAAACTCAAATATTGTTGGCACATTAGGTTCTCCCATTTTATATAAATTAATAGAACTACCCGTTAATTCTTCTTCAGCTTGTAAAAAATATCTTCCATCAGTCCATAGTCCTGCTTCATCTTGTGTTATTACAACAGTTCCAGCACTACCAGTAAAACCACTAATGAAACTTCTTGATTTAAAGTAATCACCTACATATTCTGAACCATGAAAATCATTAGTTGGCACAATATATGCGTCTATATTGTTATTTTTCATTAGCTTTCTTAACTTATTTAAATTATTTATGATATTAGTTTTCATAATATACCTTCTTCTTAAATTTTTTTAATGTTTAAATTTAGTTAATATTTCTACATTATACTATTAGTGTAGAAATTAGAAGTTTGGAATTTTCTTTAAATTCTTCCCCAAAACATGCTATCATACATAGTTTCTATACAAAAAAACAAATTCATCTTCATAAATTAATTCCAAACTTCATGATAGCAAAGAATTAGAAACTAATGTTTCTAATTCTTTTTTTACATTATAGCATAATTATTTGTTTTTTTAAAGTATTTGATTAATCAAAATAAATAGGTAAATTAATTGTTACAGTTGTTCCCTCATTTAACTTACTGTCTAATTTTATCTCACCATGACAAATAGTAACAATTCTTTTTACAAGTGAAAGCCCAAGCCCATTTCCATCTCTTGAATGAGATTTATCTCCTTGATAAAACTTTTCAAAAACATGGCTTAAAGTTTCTTCATCCATCCCACTCCCATAATCTTTAATAACAACACTTATGTAATTAGAACGAGAAACTAAACTTACATCAATTCTACCATCAAGATTAGAGAATTTAATTGCGTTTGAAATAACATTCATCCATACTTGTTGAAGTAATTCTTCATCACTAATAACCATACAATCTGGTAAATCTAAGTTGAACTCAATATTTTTCTTTTCCCAAGATGCTTGAAGCAAAATAATTACTTCTCTTAATTGTTCACTTACATTATATTCTTTTTTACAAATCTCAACTTCTTGATTTTCAAGTTTTGAAATTTTTAAAATATTAGATGTTAAATTAGTAAGCTTTTTTGTAGCATCAAAAATAATATTTAAATAGTTGCTACGTTCTTCTTTTGTTAACTTGTCATCTTCTAGTAATGTTACATACCCTTGAATTGTTGCAAGAGGAGTTTTAAATTCATGTGATACATTTGCAATAAAATCACTTCTTAATGTTTCAATTTTAGATAATTGCTTAGCCATGATATTAAAGTTCTTAATTAAATCATTAAGTTCTGTATCATCATCTTTATATTCTAATTCTTCAATTGATACACTAAAGTCACCTGAAGCAATTTTTTTTGAAGCATTAGATAACTGTTTAAGTGGTCTAAAATATCTTTCAGATAAGAAATACCCAAAAAATGTCCCGATAATTAAACTAGTTATCAACATTGCAACAATGTAACCAAATGGACCAATTTTACCTGGGTAGATAATAATTTTAAAGAATGTTAAAAAATAAAAGATTACAGCTGTTAAAATTCCTGATATTAAAAGGACATTAAAGAAAATATATGTAAGTTTAAGCCTTAATTTTAACGATAGTTTTCGATTATTTTTATTCATTTTTCTTCACTACCTTATAACCAAGTCCCCTAACAGTAACGATATCAAAGTCAGGATTATCTTTAAATTTATCTCTTAAACGATTGATATGCACATCAATTGTACGCTCATCAGATTCTGATAACATCCCCCAAAACTCATTCATAAGTTGTGTTCTAGTAAATATTTGGTTAGGGTAAGAAAATAATTTAAATAAAATATTAAACTCTTTTTGTGGCAGTTCAATGACATCTTTCCCAGTTGTTACTGTAAAAGTATTATAATCAAGTATGGTAGTTCCAATTGTTACTTTCTTTTCATTATTGATTTTTGCTCGTCTTAAAATTGCTCCTACGCGAAGTACAAGTTCTTCTAAATTAATCGGTTTTACCATATAGTCATCAGCACCAACATTGAAACCTTTAACTTTGTCTTTAAACTCTTCTTTTGCAGTAATCATTAAGACAGGAATATTAATCTTCTCTTTTCTTAAAGCTTCTGTGAATTTATATCCATCAACACCTGGCATCATTATGTCAGTTATGATCAAATCAATATAATTTTTATATAAAACATCATATGCTGAATTAGCATTATATGCTTGATATACTTGATAACCATTTTTAGTTAGAACTTTTGCAATAAGAAAATTTAAATTTACATCATCATCTATTACTAATATTTTAAACATAATAGTCCTCCAAAATAATATTTTATATATATATTTTATATTACTATTATAAACTAAATTTGAACTTATTGCAAACTTTTAAAGTTAATAAATAGTTAAAATTGGTAGTTTATATTATAATGTGTAAAGGAGGTAAGAATTATGAGCAATCCATATACAGTTCTTGGTGTATCACCTAACGCAACAGATGATGAAATAAAAGATGCATATCGAAAACTTGCAAAAAAATACCATCCTGATATTAACCCTGATAAAGAATTAGCAGAAGCAAAAATGAAAGAAATCAATTACGCATATGATACTATAAAAAAAATGCGTGAAAGTGGTACAACATATTCTGATAATACTAACTATAATAATTCTAGTTATACTAATAATACTTCAACAAATAATAATTTTAACTTCCAAACAGTTGAAAGATATATTATAGCAAGAGAATTTTTACTTGCAAGAATCATGTTAGATCAAATGCCTAAAACAACAAGTAAATGGTACTATTATAGTGCTATTGTAAATTTTAACTTAGGTGACATTCAAACAGCTGAATACCATATTGATATCGCATGTAATATGGAACCAGATAATTTAACCTATAAACAACTAAAAGCACAAATGGAATCTTCTTATTACAAAAGAGGACAAACTATCTACAGAAGACCATTCTCATTTGGAAGATTAATATTTTCAATTATTAAATTCTATATTATTATTAATATTATAGGTTTTATTTTAAGAATGTTTTTAGCATGCATAGGTAGAATTCCTATAGCACCATAAGAAAGGAGATATTATGGGGAAATTTCAAGATAAAGTTCAAAGATTTTTTTATGGACGTAATGGAAACGATAAATTAAATAACTTTATTTTCTTTTTATATTTTGTATCTTTTATTGTATATTTATTTGTAAGACACTATATTGTTATAATTGTATCTACAATTTTACTTATTATTTATATATATAGAATGCTATCAAAAAAATAATATGTAAGACAAAAAGAAAACGGAATTTATTTAAAGATTACATCTTCAATTAAAAGACCTTTTTTAAGATTCTTTCATCGTATTAGAGATCGAAAGACTCACGTTTATAAAAGATGTCCTAATTGTAAAAGAATTCTTAAATTAAGAAAAGTAAAAGGTGAACATACTGTTAAATGTCCAGTTTGTGCTAATCACTTTAATATTAAAATATAAAACCCTCTAAAAATAGAGGGTTTTTCTTTTTAAAAAAATGGTGAAAATACTTTTAAAATTCCAACAAATAAACGTACGATTGGAATTTGGTACGAACTTTTTATTGTTTGTAAAGACGAAACTTTAACTGTATCCTCAAAATCATTTTTCATATCTTTTATTATACTAGTTTTATACATCCATATTGCATTTTCATAATGATGAATTAAACTACGATAATCAAAATTAATTGTTCCACATACTGCATATAAATCATCACAAATAAAATTCTTTGCATGCATAAAGCCAGGTGTAAATTCATAAATCTTTACTCCGCCTTGTATCAATGGAATATACGCATTTTTTGTTAGAGCATAAACAACTTTTTTATCTGGAATATGTGGTGTAATAATTACAACATTTACCCCACGTTTAGCAGCATTAATTAAAGCATTCGTAAGTTCACTATCTATTATTAAATAAGGTGTTGTAAGATAAACATAATTTTTAGCTTGATTAATTAAATTAAGATATGTATTTTCTGCGATATCTGGGATATAAATTGGTCTAGGACCTGTACCAAATGGTAAATAATAACCATCTGTTTTTACATCATGATTAAAGCATAAATAACGATCTAAATTACTTACCTCACCATCATTTAAATCCCAGTCAAATAAATAAACTTTTAAAAGTTCATTAACACCTTTACCACGAATTTCAATGACACTATCTTTCCAATAACCTAAGCGATGGTTTTTATTAATATATTCATCGGCTAAATTTATACCACCTGTATATGCAATTTTTCCATCAATAATCGTAAGTTTACGGTGACTTCGATTATTATGACTAGAATTAGCGCGTCCGTTAAATTTAGCAAAACAATTAGCTTTAATCCCGTAAGATCTTAAACGTTTAAAATAATTAACAGGAAGAGTAAGTAAACACCCAATATCATCATATAGGAATCTTACTTCTACACCTTCTTTTACCTTTTCTTTTAAAATAGTTAAAATTTCTTCCCACATTATACCTTCTTCAACAATAAAGTATTCCATGAAAATATATTTTTTTGCATTCTTTAACTCTTCTTTCAAAACAATGAAAAAATCTTCACCACATTTGTAATACTTACCTATTGTTTTATCACATAGTGAACTAAATGAATCATTTGATAATGCCAGTGCTTTTTGATAAGCATCATAATCTGTATCTTTTAAGCTGTTTAAAACATCCCTATCAATATGAAACAAATTTTTTCGATCTTTCTTTAAATCTTCTAAAAATTTCTTTTCTTTTCTTGTAATAAGTCTTCTACCTAAAATTAAATATAAAAGGGCTCCAAAAGGCTGAAATACTAAAATAATTAACATCCAAGGTAGTTTGGTTTCTGTAATTGTTTTAGAATTAATGATAAATAATAATGTAAGGATACTTAAAATATACGATAAAATATAAAATATAATTAAGTAGTCGTTTAAATATCTTTGTAAAGCGTATAGTGAAACTAATTCAATGACTATAAATAAA
>JAZSIL010000215.1:0-8176 GCA_045533785.1 Bacilli bacterium | reverse complement strand
TTGAGCAGGAGCAGCACCGATAATGAATTCAGCATAACCACAGTCAATAGCAAATTCGCCAGAACCAAGTTGTACTTGAGCATCTTTTACCCATTGATCAAAGTTAGACCAAGTCCATTCACCTTTGAACCACATTTCAGCGGGGTCAGGCATACCGATAGAAGCAATCTTAGTAGCATTATAATATAAGAAATAGTCAGGACGAGCAGAACCTGGTTGGTAACCATAAACTTTGCTACGTACAGCTACTGATTCATTAATTGTAGAATTTTGTTCATAATCATAATCAGCAAAGATACCTTCTTCTAAAGCATAGTTATATAATTCAGCTAAACAAGAAGCTTTTACAAGTGTAGGAATCCATTGAGAAGTAATATTAACAGCATAAACATTTTTCTTTTCAAATGATTTGTCAATGAAACTTGTTTTAATAAAGTTAACACGAGCAGGACCCCATTGAGCATCATTATCCCATGCAGAATATTCAATTCTAATATTATAAGCATCTTCAACGTCAGCTTGATGAGCTTGTTTTAATGCTTGTTTTGTTCCAGTATAACCAGAATCAAATGGGTCAAATTCAGCAACAGGTAAAACTTTAATTACATAACTCATAGCTTGGCCATCAAAACCAGCTCTGTTTAAAGGCCAAGGTCTTCCACCAGTATCTTCTTCTTCAATCCATTTTGCATAGAAAGTCTTGTCACCAGTAGAACCTTTTGCAATTGAAACAACTGCAGAACCACTAAATTGAGCATTTTCATACCATCCACCAAATGAATAGCCGTCTCTTTCAGGAGTAGGAAGAGTAATCTTAACTTTACCATTGTAAGTATCAGGAGCACCAGTAACAGTACCACCATTTAATACATAAGTAATAGTATAAGAAGCAACATAGTCAGGATCTTTTTCACCACATTCACATTCACCATTTACGAAATTGTGTGTATGAACACCTGGATAGGTAGGATCTTTTTCACCACAACTACATTCACCATTTACGAAATTATGAGTATGATTACCATCTGGGTTATAGGTAGGATCTTTTTCACCACAACTACATTCACCATTTACGAAGTTATGAGTATGAGGAGGTTGATAGTTTGGATCAACTTCACCACATGAACACTTACCTTCTACGAAGTTATGAGTATGAGGTTTATAGTCTGGATCTTTTTGTTCACATTTTGTACATACACCATCTACATAATTGTGATTTTTACATTTTTTCTTACATGATACAGTAGCAAGAGCAACAAATACCAAACATAAAACCAATAATGTTTTAACAAATGATTTTCTCATTTTTTTATCCTTTCTTTATTTTATTTTTTTAAAAAGATACGAGTATGATTTCCATACTTCAAACCCCAATTTTCTGTAAAAGTCTAAAAGACCCGTCCAGTCAATAATTATTTCTGTAACACCTGCATCAATTAAACTATTTACTGCAGCAGCTACAATATCATACCCAAGATGATTTCCACGATAGGAAGGGGCAACACCTAAAGGTCCAATTCCACCAAGGGCTTCGAATCTAGCACGCCAAGTATGGCTATTGCTAATATGCTTAACAAAAGTAGTAGGAAAACAAACTTTTGAAAATGCACAAATTTCATTTTTGTCATTAAGACAAATAAGGTATTCATTTCCGTTTCCGCCATTAGCATAATAATCAATGGCTTCTTTTGTCCATCTACCAGGCCAATTTTTTTCGATAAATTTTATAACTAAGTTTTTATCAAAATCTTTGGCACTAACAAATTTGTAATTGTTGTTAACAATTTTTAACTTATTTTTATTATTTCTCGAAATAAGATCGTGGGTTTGATATGTATATTCAAATCCTCTTTTTTGAAACCAAGTTTGATACTTAATAAGATCTATTGGTAATCCAGGAAAGAAATTATTATAATCTTTTCCTATATTAATAATACTAACACCATACTCTTTCAAAGCATCAATAGATGCATTTAACAAAGAAGTACCTATGCCTAATTTTCGATACTTAGGTGTAACATAAATTAAACTTATCCATCCAATTTCGTTGTATCCTTTAATTTCGTATACATCATGCCAAACCTTACCAATAACAAATCCAATTAATTTTTCATCATCAATTGCAACATACGACGCTTTCATGTACAAATTTTCAATGTTACGATTAAACAATTCAGCACTAATCGGAAAGATATTACCATATTCAGCATTCCAAATTTGATATATTTGTTCTACTTTATCATATTGTTCTAGATTTATTATTTTCATATCAATTAAATTGTTTCACTTTAATAAAGGAGGATGAAGCTACCTCCACCCTCCTAAATTTTACTTAAGAATTAGTGTTTCTTTTTTAAGAATACAACTAATAAACTTGTAGCAGCTAAGAATTGAACGATAAGAGCATTCTTAGAACCACATTTAGAGTCGAATTCAGCTTGAACTTTATCAACTTTACCATTTAATGCATCAATGTCGCCATTAGCAGCGTCAAGATCTTCTTGAACACCATCAACTTTACCAGCAACACCGTCAACTTTACCAGCAACACCGTCAACTTTACCTTCAAGAGCATCTAAGTCACCTTGAACACCGTCAACTTTACCAGCAACACCGTCAACTTTACCGTTAACAGCATCAAATTTACCATCGATTTCAGCAAACTTATCATTGATTGCTTCAAATTGTTCATTGATTGCTTCGAATTGTTCAGCAACAGCTTCAAATTGTTCAATAACTAAACCTTCAATACTGTCGATTGTTTGTTTGTTAGCAGCAATAGCACCAGCAAGTTCTTTATTAACATCATTAGAAACAACGTTAACAACATAGCTTACTTCGCTTGTATTACCCATTTCATCCCAAATTTCAAGAACAACTTCGTATTTACCAACTTTTTGAATGTTAAGAGCTTTTGGAGAAACATCAGCATACCAGTTGCTTCTATTTCTGTCTAATAAGTTACCATCAACATTATCATAAGCATAAATAACACCGTCTAATACATTGAAGTATTCACCAACACCAATAGTTACAGATGAAACAGCATAAGCACGAGGAGCAGTTACGTCTTCAATTGAAACTACGAATGATTTTTCAACCCACTTAGTTTGGTTGTAAACTTTAGCAGTAACAACGTGTTCACCTTCAGTAGGAGCATCGAAATCTAATGTATCAGAAGTATAATGAATCTTGTAAGAAATGCTATCACCTTTAATTGAAACACCATTGTATCTAGCATTGTAAGCATTACAGAATGCATATTCATCAATAGGTTTAATTTCAACTCTTTCACCAACAACTGTTGGAGCATAGATTAAGTTATTAGTATTAACTTCAAGAATTGGAGTATATTCATCAACTACAACGTAAGTTAAAGTTACAGAAGATTTTAAATCTGTATTAGGGTTGTAAACTGTATATTCAACTACATAGTTAGTATCAACAGGAACTACAGAAGTATCAATTGAGAATTGTTCCCATTTTTCAATGTTAGTTCTTGCATCTAACCAGTTAGAAGCTTTACCATTTGACCAGTCAACTTTTGATGAAGGCCATCCACTCATTAATGGAGCTTCAGCTAAGAATGCCCATAGAGTATATGTAAAGTTACCAGGAGAACCAACGATACGTTTTTCCATATCGATACCAGAAGCAGCTGGATCTAGAGAAATGTTCATATATTCGAACATCCATGACCATTTAGCCCACATTTCTTCGTTTTCACAGAATGAATCATTACCATCTGTCATATGAGCAACTTCATAGTTAATAGCTGTATACCAAGCACCATCAGTTCCACCAATAGCAGCTTTAGCAGCAGCTTCATCAGAACCAGCAGGAAGAGTTGGAGTAGCAACAGGAACATAAGTAGTTACAGTACCATCTTCAGCAGTTTTTTCATAAGCACCAGTTTCTTTATTTAATGCAAATCCTTTTTTCTTAGCTAAATAAGCATTAACGTCTGCCATAAATGCTTCAGCCATTTCTGCATGAGAAGCATAACCAGTGTTAGGTTGAACAACTGTAGTACCATCAAGTTTCATATATAATTCTAGAGCAGAAGAATCAGCCTTGTATGATGTGAAATCATTAGGTGTGCTCCAGTATTTAGCCATACCAGTATAAACAACGTTTTTATATGGTTGAATAACTTCACCTTGAAGAACTTCGATAGTGTTTTGACCTTCTAATAATTGGTAAGAAACACCATTGTTAACTACGTTAGTAGCATAAACAGGTTTAGCAGAGAAGTCATGAGTAGTGATATAAGACATACCTTTACCTTCTTCATCAACTGTTCTACCATATTTGTAACCATCAATAAACATTTCACTTACAGCAATACATGCAGTCTTGTTTTGAATCTTATCTAGGTAACCATGTTCATACATCCAACCACCAGCAGGGATAATAATTGTACGAGCCATTTGACGAACTGTACTATCACCAGGTTCAGGTAAACCAGCAGCAGCACAAGTGTCTTTATAAACAGCTAATTGTTCAGCAGTTAATTTGAATGTACCAGCTTTACTTGCGTTTTCACCACAAACGAATGCGATACAAACAAAACCATCTTCTTCTTCAATTACATCGTCCCATTTTTGAGCATCCCAACCTTCTGATAAGTAAGGAACAGTATTAACTGTTTCAGGATCAAATTCTTCAGCAGGGAAATATTGGAATACGAAACGGTTAGTAATATATTGAGTTTTCTTAGTTACTTCACCAGTTTTTTCATCTGTAATTTCTTCAACATCACAAACTGTATCTTCAGTAATCTTAGTTACAACACCATCTGAATAACAGTATTCAGGAGCGATAGTAACATCTTGAGCACCTTCAGCATCTGGTAATAAATATGTACCATCAAGAGCGATACCTCTTGTCATACGACCATTAGCATCAAATACGAACATACGGTTATATTGGTTAGCAGCAGCACCTTCTTCACCACCTGCATTAGCAGCATATAATTCGAATGCATCATAGTATAAATCATAACCAGTGATGTTAACTCTCATATGAGAAAGTGAAGAGTCACTTGAGAATGTTTGATCTTCATTCCATTTACCTTCATTCATTCTACCAGTTTTGATTTCAGCATTTTCCATTTTGCCGTTACCATCAGCATCAACAGCTTCTTTGTAGAATAGAATTTGCTTACCAGCACCAGCACCATTAGCATCATAAGCCCATGAAGTACCGTTAAAGTAAATAGCATATTCTTCAGAGTTTCCATTAGCATTAACTTGGAAGTTTCCTTCATCGTCAATTAATTTAACTTGTAATCTAGTTTCATTCCATGGGAACATACGAGATGTACCAGCCCATTTTTCATCGCCACCTTTAGCGTAATCATAATAAGCAGGGAATGTAGTATAGATACTATCCATAATGTAAACAGGTATTTGACCATCCTTTAAAGTTGGATCTTCAGTAAATAAGCTATCATCAGCATTAGCAGATTTAGCACCAAAGCCAACAAATGCGATTGTAAGTGCAAATACACTTAAAAAAGCAAAGACTTTTTTCATAAATTTATTTTCCTCCTATTTATAATTTGAAAGCGTTTGCGTTTATATTATAACATATGTTTTTTTTGTTTGCAATAGAAGCAATAATTTTTTTGCAAAAAAAAACGTCTTTTTATGAAAATGTTTTCAAAAAAATAAAAAAAAAGCAAAATCAAACCGATTTTGCTTTTTAATTATTTCCTAATTAATTCATCTTAGAATAAGCTGCTTCATCAATAATTACAGTAACATTTGGATGTTTATGTAAAATTGATGCAGGGAAATCTGTAGTAATTTCACCTTTTAATAAATTAACAACTGTATCAGCCTTTCCTGCGCCGGAAATTAACATTAAAATGCTCTTAGCATTCATAATATTTGCAATTCCCATAGTCATGGCATGAGTAGGAACTTCATCAATACTATTGAAGAAACGTTTATTATCCTCGCGAGTTTTTTCAGCAAGAGTAACTACAAATGTTTCTTGTTCAAATGGTGTACCAGGTTCATTAAATCCAATGTGGCCATTACCACCAATACCTAAAAGTTGTAAATCAATTTCAACACTATTTAAAGCTTCAGTATATTTTTTAGCTTCAGCTTCTAAATCTGATCCAGGTGCAGCATATGGAACATGTGTATTTTCTTCTTTAATATCAACATGATTAAATAGATTATCATGCATGAAGTAATAATAACTTTGAGGGTGATTTCTATCAATACCACAATATTCATCTAAATTATAAGAATGAACATCTTTAAATGAAATTTCACCATTATTATAAGCTTTAATTAGGTTTTGATAAGTACCTACTGGGCTTGATCCTGTTGCAAGACCTAAAGTACAATCAGGTTTTTCTTTAATTAATTTAGCGATGATTGAAGCGCCTAATTCACTTAATTCATCATAATTTTTAACAACTATTACTTTCATTTTTCTTTCTCCTTAAAAATTATTATTTTTTATTTAGTGTAACAGGCACTTTACCTGTTGCAGGAATATATCCTGTTAATACTTTTGATAAAGCTATAAAAGCTTGAACACTAGCTTCATAACTACAAAGATAAGTATCAACGTCTAACACATTTAAATCATATGGTGTTCTAATCGCGATAACAGCAAGTTTTTCTTTTTCTAAGCTATTAATTAAATTTGCTTGAGTTGGATTAAAGCACGCATTATAACTACAATAAACAACTTTATCATATTGTTTAGAAATCTTAATAAGTTCTTCTTGTTCTTCTTTAGTTGGATCAATTGATACATAATGCTTATCTACTTTAAAAGGCATAAAGTCTCCTAAAGAATTAAGTGTATTATCATCATTTTCAACAAGTGTAACAACTTTTATTACTGGAAATACAATTAATGTTTTATCGCATTCTTTAAGTGGTAAAACTTTCTTACTATCTTTAATGATTGTAATTGATTTATCAGCGACATCTTGTGCGAAATCAACTCTTTCTTTTACTTCTAAATCATCTTTAATATCATCAAACTCATCAGCCATTTCGCCAACTTTAAACATTGCTTTATACTTAAGAATTCTTTCAACTGCAGCATCAATAACTTCAAGTGGAATTTTGCCTTCTTCTGCAAGTCTTAGTGCAGTTTCTGCAAATTCTTTTTGTTCATCAATACGTCTAGCACCACAAAGAAGTAATATATCACAACCAGAGTTAAAACCATTAAGAACGATTTCTTCAATTGTAAATCTTCCCCACACTGCTTTCATTGTCAAAGAGTCTGTTACAACAAGACCCTTAAATCCCATCTTATTTCTAAGTAATCCTTGAATAATTTTTTTAGAAAGGGTAGTAGGATAAGTATCATCATAATTTGAATACATTACATGACTTGCCATAATCCCAGGAAGATCATGTTCAATTACTTTTTTAAAAGGAACAAGTTCAACACTATTAAGTCTATCTTCATCAAAATCAACTACAGGAAGCCCGATATGTGAATCTACAGCAGTATCACCATGTCCAGGAAAATGTTTAACAGATGACATCATTAAAGCATCAGTATAACCATTTACAGCTTCATGCATATATTCTGCAACTACATTTGGATCTTCGGAATAACTTCTTACATTGATAACAGGATTAAGAGGATTATTATTAACATCCCCCTCTGGAGCAAAATTGAAGTTAAATCCTAAATTTCTTAATTCTTTTCCCATATTATATGCAAGTGTATATGCAGCTTCTTTTTCTGATCCTGCTCTAATAGCCATCGCGCCAGGAGATTGAGTAATACCTGTTGTTACCCTTGCAACCATTCCACCTTCTTGATCAAGTGCGATAAATGGAGGTATTTTGGCCTTAGAATTGATTTTTTTATTGAGTTCAAAGATTTGTTTAGGAGAAATACAATTATCCTTAAAATAAATAATAAGTCCCGCTTCAATATCTTCAATTTGCATTGCAAGTTCGGCAGAATATTCACCACCCGCAAACGCAAGACCAATCATTTGACCAATTTTTTGTTTTAATGATAATTTTTTAATATCAAATTCCATACAAAATATATCTTTCTAATTATTTTCTTTTTCTAAAGAATACACCGATTACTGATGCAGCAGCAAGAGTTGCAATTAATAATTCAGCACTCTTCTTTCCACATTTTTTCTTAGGTGCTTCATAATTTGGATCTG
>JAZSIL010000162.1:0-2639 GCA_045533785.1 Bacilli bacterium | reverse complement strand
ACTGAGAAATATTGATTAATAATTTTATTTAATTTATATTTAGGTTTAGTGCCTGTATATTTAACAAGAACTTCATTATCTTTCATAAAAACTATAGTTGGAAAATCTGTAATCATATAACGATTTATAAATTGTCTATGATTTAAATCTTGACAATCTATGTATTCTACATTAATATCAGAACGATTTAATTCTTTTAATGTTTTAGATAATGTATCTTGAAGTATAGAACAAGCCATACAACCTTTTGTTGTTATTACTTTAATTAAATTCATTAATTTTATTCAACTTCGTTTTCATTACTAACTTCAATATTAGCCGAATCTATAGAAGTATTATCTTCTATAGGTTGAAAACTAATACGACTATATTTACCATCTTGAAAATGAATACCTTCATTATATAATCTACTATCTAGTAAACCTAGATATTGTTCCATACAATGAAGTTGCATACACATATGAGCAAATTGAACCATATTAGAAATAATAGCTTCTTGTGTTTTGTTATTTTCAATATCAGTAATAACGTTTATTTTGTTTTCACCAAATAAAAATAATTTTAACTTCATTACTTTTTCTGATAACTCTTTATGTTCGGTTATCAATTTGTTTACATTTTCTTTCATAAAAATTTTATTTAATATTAATATTTAAATTGATTAATTATTTTCCTGTACTTCCATGACCGCCTTCGCCTCTTTCAGTTTTAGATAATTTATCTACTATAGTAAATTCTATTTGAGGATAAGGCATTATTATAATTTGAGCTATTTTATTACCAGGTTCGTATGGAGGTATTATATTATCTATATCTCTATTTTTAAATGTAACTAATATTTCTCCTCTATAACCACTATCTATAACTCCTACATGATTAGTCATATAAGCTTCAGTTTCTCTATTAGAACTACGAGGAAATATTAACCCTACATAGCCTTCAGGTATTTCCATAGCAATACCTGTATGGTAAACAAATTCTCCATATCTACCAATAACTAAATCAGTTGCAGTTAAATCCATTCCAGCATCACCAGGTTTAGCATAAGTAGGAATGACTACATTTTCCATTAATTTTTTAATCTTTACTTCCATTTTATTATCATTTTTAATTGTATTTCTATGCCGAATACAAAATTACAAAATTTTGAGCATATACTCAAAAGTGTTATAAAATTTTGAGTGTGTACTCAAAAATACACATCTTAATATATTTATAATCAAATAGTTAAATCTATTTATATAAATATAATGCAAAAATTACTCATAATTAGTAATAATACTAATAAAAAGTATATTAAAAACTATAGCAAGTTTATAATAACTATTGTTTGTATCTCTTCTACGGGGGTTCTTTAAACAATATTTGTAATGATATAAACTTATTCTATCATAAGTTTTAACCAAACCCCCTGTAGAAGGAATATTATAAAATTGTTATTAAGCACATAATAAAAAAATAGCTTTTTGTGTTATATTTTGAGCATTACCATATAATAAACTATCCATACGTTTTTCTCCATCGAGATTAGCTACATTACTAAAATAACCAGTAACAGCATTATATGCACCCCATGCAGTACCAGCTATTCTATTTTGTTCAATACCTTCATGATAATAACGATACATTTCATGAATTATATTAGCTTTACGCATAGATATTTTAGTATCTTCTAATGTTAAGTTATCTCTGTTAATTATACGTTTATATGTATCTATATTATCTCCATATGTTTGTAAAACATTCTTTTCAATTGGATTTAAATTAAGATCAACTATATATTTTATAACTTCATTATCAGACATATTTAGTTTATATAAAAACTGATATAGTTCTGTAGCTTCTTTAGCTTTTTCAAGACTCATTTTTAAAAGTTCTATTCCTTGTTCTAATTTATAAGCACTAGATATTGTATGTCTAATTCTTATATAAGAATCAGCACTAGATAAACCACTATTTAAACAATTAAGACAGAAAAATCTAACAGGAGTAAACATTATAGTTATACTACTAGTACCGTCATGAGAATTAGTAAATACTAGATAATGTTTAACAGGATCTTTTTTACCTTCTTTTAAATCAACAAATGTATCTAATTTAATTTCAGCGGTTACAAAAACTTTATGTCCATAACCAAAACATCCAGCATATTGCCATTTACATTTATCATCACCTATAGCTTCATCAAAGAAATTAAAAGCTTCTATATTTTGAGTTACTTTATATTTACTTTTAACAAAACCTAAAGGTATATTTCTATCAGTTCTATAAGTAGCATATGCGTCAGATACATGTCTATATATTTTACCATCTTTACTAAAATCACCTCTTTGTTCATCTAGAGGGGTAATTTCATTATTACCCCATAAATTAAATGGCATTTCAGCTACAAGTTCACATTTATCTACATTAAAATCTAAACTAGCAGCTTTCATAACTTCTTTAGATGTTGTACAATTATCAACTTTAATTCCTATTTCACTACCCCAAGGCAATCCTTTTACTATATATTTTTCCATAACTATATAATATTAAATCCAATCATAAAATCTTATACTTTCAGTATCTGCAATTATGTGTTTAATTTGAGTAATCTCAGGATAATTTAAAGTATCCAAATCAAGTATTGTATTATCTGG
>JAZSIL010000074.1:0-3470 GCA_045533785.1 Bacilli bacterium | reverse complement strand
AATTGTTTTTGATGCAAATGGTAAGATAGTTTTTGAATAAATTGTATTATCATATAAAAAAAAGACATATTATGATAAAATATATCTTAGACAAAAGTCTTAGAATAGGAGAAAAATATTTATGAAAAAAATAGTTTTGAGTACTCTATTATTTCTATTTATTTTATGTATAGTTGGATGTAACAAAAAAGAAGATCTTATACTTAAAGAGGCAAATTTATTTCATGATGGACTTGCATGTGTAAAGAGTATAGAAAACGACTTATATGGATATATAAATGATTTAGGAGAAGTTGTTATTGATTATGTCTATGATGATGCAAATCCTTTTTATCATGGTCTTGCGGTTGTAAAAAAAGGTGATTCAGAATATCTTATTGATACAAGTGGTAATAAAGTCGGTAATCATAATTTTGAATATTTAAGTCAAATAACAGTTAATCAAGATTACACTACATGGCTTGAGTTATATGCAGGTAAAGTTGATGGACTTGTATATTTAGTTAATAATAAAGGTGAAATCATTAGTAATGCCTATAGGGATATTAGTTTATCAAGTAAAGATAATTTTATTAAGGTGAGATTTGCTGATGAATTTAAAGAAGGATATATTGACTTAAAGGGTAATGAAATCAAACATAGATATTTATATGCTAATGATTTTCATGATGGTATCGCAAAAGTTGAAATAGATGGTGAAGATTGTATTATTAATAAAGACTTTGAAGTGATTTTTAAAACAGTTGATCAAGAAATATATGCATGTACAGATAAAGTTGTTGTATTAAAAGATGACTTATCTTTTGAATCATTTATAGTTGTAGATTATGAGAATAATATTATTTTTAATGAAACTGGTTCTGGGAGTGGTTCTTATAAATTAGAAAAAGAGTTTGGAGTAAGACTGCATAAAGATGGAAAAATTAATTTCTACGGTTATAATGGAAAGACGATTTATGATATTGTTAATTATTTTATAACAAAAGATTATTTATTTATATTAAGTAAAGACCATCATGTTACAGCTTATGATAAAGAACTTAATGAAATTAAACGTCTTAAAGTAGGCGATGACGTAAAAATTATTGATGGAACATATAATGAATATAATGGTAAAACATATGTTAACATCAGGTATGACGAAAAACGTGGTATTAATACTGTTCACTATGAATTTAATAATAATAAATTTAAAAAACTAAGTATTTCAGAATCATTTGAAATTGGATCATTTAGAAATAAAAATTATTATATTTTGTATGATTATGATTATTCTAAAGGAAATTTTAATTATCAAAGATATGTACGTTATCAAATTTATAATTTAGATAATAAATTAATTATGGATATTAATCCTAAATATGATTTGCCGGACTCATCATGCCCGAGCATTCTTTCAGATGGTTATATAATAATAGATGGTTTTTTAGATTCTAAAGTTATTTCTGTAATGGAAGGTGAAAAACTTATTGAAGTTAAAGACTATAAAATAAGAACTGTATGGAATAATGATAAAGAATAAATTAAGTATTTAAAGGAGAATTTAAGAATATGAAAAAATATTATGTATTATTAATCGCAATAATAACGTTATTTATTGTAACAAGTTGCGATTTAAATAGTAATAAAAACTTAGTTTTACCTAAAACTATTGAAGAAGTTGAAACTTTAATAAAAGTTGTACCAAATTGTATATATGAAATTGAAGATGTAAGTAGTACTGAATATGATGAAGAAGTTCCAGAAGGTATTCAAATGACATTAATTGGATCAACTTCTGAAGATTTCTTTTTAGGAGTAAGATTTTTTGATGAGGAATCACTTAATAATGGTTATGATGAAATGGTAAAACAAATAGAAGAAGCTATTATTTATGAATTTGAACAAGATAAAGATTCATTTAAAATATATACTAATGACTTATGGATGTATGCAGGTTCTAAAGATTTTGTTTCATATTTTGAAGGTAAGAGTGATAAATTATTAACAAAAGAAGAATTAGAAGTTTCACTTGAAACAATTGAAAATCGTTTTAAAAACAATAATTATGAAGTAACAATTAATGATTTAAGTGAAGATGAGTATGAATATAGAGAATATGGTTGTCGTAAAGTTATTATCGCAGTTAACTATACATCTAAAGAGATTATAACAATCTATCAAATGGAATCTTATAAAAATTGTTCAGATTACAAAAATGAACTTATGGATTCTCTTTGGGACGAATATTTTGATGATGTATGTAGTGATTTAGGTTGGGAGATAAGTAATGTTGGTTGTTGGACATATGCAAATTATGTTTATTTTGGAACAAAAAATGCTGCTAAAGTTTTAGAGGGTGAATAAAATATTAACATTAAATTTGAATATAGAGTTAATTTATATTATAATACTATAAAATATATGTCACTTTTTTATAAAAAAATTGTTTTATATATGAGGAGGATGTAATAATATGAAGAAAATATTTATTATTTGTTTTATGTTTGTTTTAATGTTTATTACAGGATGTACTGAAGAAACTCCACTTGCTCTTATGAAAATGCGTGAATTTGATAAAGCAAAAACTTCGGAATTCAATTTAAGTTTAGGAATGGGAAATAGCGAAGTTGAGCTATTTAAATATGCTTATAAAGAAAATGAATATACATATCTAGAAATTCTACAAGATATTGGAATATGTTATATTACAGATTTGAAAAATAACTATCAATATTATGATGGATTTATTTGGGATGGTAAAGTAAAATTACCAGAAAATGAAGTAAAAGAAGTTAAATTTTTAGATTACATGACTGATTTTAAATATTCAGAAGAAGATATCAGGTCATTTATTGATGCTAATTTTGATTTAAAGAAATTTATGGAACTTTTTGATATTAATCTTGATGATTATGATGCTTTAGATAAAGAGTTATATTCTTTTGCTACATGTAAAGTTATTGTTGAAGATGAAAAATTATTATCAATCACAATTAAAGTAGGTGAAGATTCAATTATCATTAATTCAATTAAATATAATGAAGATGTTACATTTATGCCTGATTTTAATAAAGACTATGAAGAAGTTTCAACTTATGAAGAATATCAAGACAAGGTAAGTGAAGATTTATTAAATATATTTGGTGGAACTAAACCTAATGATACACCTGAGGGATTAAGAATCCTTAAAGATTTTGAAAATACAAGTGTACTTGAGTTTACTCTTCATTTTGGTTGGGAAGATTCAACGATGATGATTGCAAAATACGCATATAAAGAAAATGAATTTGTGTATTTAGAGATGTTTGAAATAATAAATTATAAAACAATTTATGATTTAGAAAATGGTTATGAATATTATGATGGAAATACATGGTCAGGTAAAGTTAAAAATGAATATAATAATCAGTTAAATATTAATATATCTGATTATTTATTTAATCAAATATATACTGAAGAAGAAAATAATATTTGGATTGATGGAGATA
>JAZSIL010000116.1:0-8946 GCA_045533785.1 Bacilli bacterium | reverse complement strand
AGAAAGTTTATTTACTAATTCTTCAATTTCTAATAGTTTAACTTTTACGATTTGCGAAGTAGTTCCATATTCATGCATTAATGCATCAGGTTCATCCCAGTACATATATGTAAAGTTACTTTCTTCTTTTGTACAAATTTCTTTTACTTTATCAAATGCTTCACTTAAACTATTAACACCATCATCAGCCCAACTAGGATAAATAGTATAATGTTTTGCACGTTTTAAATGATTATACCAATAATCTCTTGGAATAACATCTTCTACTTTAAAATTAGTAAATGGGGCACTTGTTGCGTAAACTTCATTTTTAAATAATGTAATAGCAGGATCAGTATTATTTAAATATAAGTTCCATCCAAGCCAACCAGATTCAATTGGAGCAAGTCCAGTTGTAAATGTAGTTGTAGCTGCAACAGTAGTAGGCGGGAACACACTATGTAAATTCATAACTTGATGTGTTTTTAGAATACTTCCATTACTACAGTTTTTATCAATAATATGACGTCCCATACCATCTAACACCATTAAAACTACATGTTTATATTTTTTACTAAGTAAAAATTCAATAAGTGCACTTGGTTCATAAGTTGTAGGTAAATTATAATTTTTCATAAGTGCAGCTGTAAAGTTTGCAATACTATTTTTATAAGTAACTAATTGTTTCTTTGCCATAATAAAATCTCTTTTCTATAAATTTTCAATAAATTCTAATGCATCTTCACGTGTATTAAACACTTTTAAATCAACATCAGGATATTTGTTTATTACTTCTAAAAGTTTAGGAGCATAATCATTATTAAACGTAAATGCCCATTTTAAGAAACTACAATCAAGTTTATCAACACATCCATCAGCTAAATCATCACGTTCAATAACTTTACGTTTTGTAAGTCTTCTTCGTTTAAATAAACTAGCTATACATTTAAAGCGATTAACTTTTAAGAAAATAACTAAATCCGCTTTTTCAAGTCTAATATCCAATGTTTGAATATAATTACCATCAAATATCCATTCATCAGGTGTAACAAGTTCTTTAGTTAAATTTTCACAAAAATTAACAGGTTGTTTTTCCCAATTAGGAAGCCAGTATAACTTATCTAAATGTGTAACTTCAATATCTAGTTTTTCCGATAATATATGTGATAAATAGGTTTTTCCGCTACCTGCAGAACCTATTATTAAAATACGTTTATACTTGCTCATCAGCAATTCTCCTTATATAATATAATTATTTGTTGATAAGTTACATTTATATATGTATTAACTATTATACTATATTTTTAAATATTTTTCTTTAAAAGTGCAACACAAGAAAAACTCTTTAGTTTATTACTAAAGAGCCTATTTTTTAAAAGTAAACGCCATTAGAAGGGTCATAGCCACCTTCTAACATAGCAGCAACCATAAACGCAACAGCCAAGATAAATAATAAGATAAAACATACTAGATTCGCAACAAAGCCAAACACAGCACGACCACGATAGATTTTGCTTTTCTTTCCAATAATTGAAAATACAAAACCAGGTACGCCAAATTCACATCCTACCATCGCAATACTGCCTGCTGCTTCTAAAGAAGTAGTTGACATTAAAAGTGTAAAACCTAAAAATACTAAAGACACAATTCCAAATACTTGCCCTAAAATTGCAAATACTTTAAATGCTTTACTTTCTTGTTTTGGTTCATTAGTACCAGTATATTCAAATTCATTACTTGAAGTTTCATTAACATCAACAAAATCCAAATTTTTTGCTTCATCTTTTTCTACTTGAGCACCACAATATGGACAAAATACTGTTCCATCTAATAACTCAACACCACAGCCTTTACATTTAGCCATAATAAAATCCTCCTTTATAATTCTATTTTTTATTTAATAATTTTTTTATTTTTTCGTGGATATTATCAACTTGCTTACTTTCTTTTTTTCCAAATACACAAAAGTTAGCAAAGTGCTCACAATTATTATATAACAAATTATAATCACCTTCACCAATTTTGCTTAAAGCAAGTTCAACAATATAGTCATTTTTATGTTTAATTTTTAATTCTTTTTTTGTATACTGTCTAACTTCTAAAAAACCACCATGTAAGAAATCTTCAACACTTGACTTCATTACTTTAATTAAAGAGTGATCAGTATACATATCAAACGGATGACCAAATTCAACTACTTCATCATTTCCTATATATATACCATGATGATAGTATCCATTTATATACACTCTTATATGATCCCCAGGAATAGGATCAACCATTTTCCAAGTTTCCATTATTTTTTACTTTTAATATAATTTACTACATCACCAACAGTTTCAAATGAATTAACAGTTACATCACTCATATCAATACCAAACTGTTCTTCTATAGCAACAACTAAATAAATAAGTCCAACACTAGACACACCTAAATCTTGAACGATTTTAGCATCTAAATTCATATTATTTACATCTGCGTTACGATTAATAACAAGTGTAAATATCTTTTTTAACTCTTCTAAAATTTCTAATTCAGTCATTTTAAATAGCCTTTCTCGGTCTAATAATTTTCATACTTGGACTTCTTGGAAAGTCTGTAGTTCTTATTACTACTTTAGAGATTTGTTCATAATCAAATAATGTTTTATTTACTTCATGAATTAAACCTTCTACATAACTTTGAAGATCTGTTATACCAAGTGTATTTACAATAGCTGGTCTTAAAATCACTTCTGCTTGAAGTATTTCAGCACCAAATTCATTTATCTCAAGTGTAACTAAACTATCTTGAATTATATCTAAACTATTAATTTTATCTTCAATATATGCAGGAGATACATTTTCTCCATTAGATAAAACGATAATGTCTTTAATACGTCCTGTAATATATAAGAAACCATCATCATCTAGTCTTACTAAGTCGCCTGTCTTAAACCAACCATCTTCAAAAGCTAGTTTATTTTCTTCAGGTTCATTATAATATGCATCTAAAAGATTATCACCTTTTAACCAAAGTTCGCCTTCGACAATTTTAATTTCTTGATTAGGATATAAAAGCCCTACAGATGTTGGTTTATTTAATCCTTCAGGATTTCCACTAACTAAATTTGCTGTTTCAGTTAATCCATAACCAGGAAGTAGTGTTACACCAAATTTAGGAAATTCTTCAACTAAGTATGGAGGAACACTTGCACCACCACAAATAATTGTTTTTAAATTTCCTCCTAAAAATCCTAGGCCAAATTGTTTAGTAAGATTTAAGAAAATTTCAGCAAGTGCTGGTACAACTATTAAAATAGTAGGTTTAACTTCTTTAATTTCTTTAAACATTGTTCTTTTATCAAGACAAAAATAAATTGAACTACCAGTATAAAGTGAAGTAAGTAAATTTCTAATTAAACCAAATACATGAGTAAGAGGCATAATTGAATAATATATATCATTAAACACTTCTTTTATACCATATGTACCATTTAGTGTTCCCGTCATTACAGCTTTATGTGATAAAATAGCACCTTTACTTTTGCCAGTTGTTCCACCAGTTAAAACAATACATGCAGGATCAGTTTCCACGATATTATAATTAAAATCAACTTCTTCTACATTATATTCACTAATTTCAATAAACTTGACATTAGGAGCCATTTTTTTAGCAAACTCTATTTTTTCACTAATATTTTTTTCATAAAATAAGCAAGTAAGATTATATTTAATAGAGCAACCAAAAATAGTCTTATCATCTAATTGAACAGGAAGAAGTGTCGCACAAGCACCATATGCCATTACACCAAGTGCAGTTTTGACAAAATCATAATTATTATTACAAATAACACCTACATTTGATTTAAATGGTATTTGTTCATTTAATAATACTTTATTTGTTTTTTTAATATCGCTGATTAATTCTTTATAGGTGATATTTTTATTAGCACTTCCTACCGCAATTTTTTCAGAATAGTTCTTTTTGATTTCATCTAAAAATAATGGAATTGTTTTTTTAATAGTTAACTTACTAAAAGTTTCACTATCAGTATATTTCTCAAAATAATTTTTAGTAATTAACATTTTAAACTCTCTTTCTACTTTTCAATTACTTTTTTTAATTCTAACTCTTGATTTTCTAAAAATCTAGTTACTTCATCAATTTCTTTTATCGATGGTATTTTTGAATTAATCATTTGTTTAACATCGATTTTATCACTAATAACAACATGTTGTCTTTGCCACCAATGTTTATTCTTATGAATATATATTTGGATAATTGGAACATCACAAAGTGTCGCAAACATTACTGCACCAGATTTATAATGATCATTACTATTGCTTGTTTGAATATGTCCTTCTGGGAATATTCCTACTAAATGGCCGTGATTAATAACATCTTGAACATCTTTAAATGTTTGCATTGCAACATTTTGTTTATTTATTTTAATACATCTAACCACACTAAAGAAGAAACTTCTAATTTTAGTAGAATACAAATCTTCTGTTGCGATAAAGCTCATTCTTCTATTCCAAATTGAAACCATAATTATAATTGGATCAATATATGTTGCATGATTACATACAATAATTGCTGGACCTTTAAATAAATGTTTTTGTTTTTTTCCACTTAAATAATGTCTTTTTAGTCTTAGATATATTAGTGCTGGAATAGCACCTGTGATTTTTACAAAATCAAATGCTAAATATCTAATATCAAATATTTTCTTAAATATATTAATTTTCTTCTTTTTCATTAATCATCTTCCCTAAATTATATATATAAGATTTTACATAATTACAAATGTAATCAATATTTTCTTTGTCTGTTTTGTTTTCATCATATAAATCTTGTGCATAAATAGCCTCACCAATAATTACTTTTGCTCTTTGTTTTTTACAGTATGACCCATCTGTATAAAGAGGTATTATTGGTGCACCAGATTCAAGTGCTAGATATGCAAAACTAGGTTTAAAATCAAGTAAATCTTTTTCTGTTTTTAAAGGTAAACGGCCTTCTGGAAAAATCTCAATTACTTTACCTTTATTTAATAAATTTAAACACTTTGTTAAAAATCCAAAATCTGCATTTTCTCTTTCTACTTTAATTCCACCAATACATTTTAAGAACCAAGCAAATAATTTCCCTTTATTAAACATTACTTCACCAATAACAGTATATATATCTCTACTAAAAAATAGATACATGTATAAAACAAAATCAAATAGTTTCTTATGATTAGATACAATTATTGCGCTACCTTTAATTTTTCTATTAGTTACTTTCTTATTAACATAATAAACTTTTTTTCTAAAATAGAAAAGTTGTGGAATAAATCCAGTTAACTTAACAAACCATAAAACTACTTTATTCATTATAAATCCTTAAGTAAACTATTAAGTTGTTTTTGCATTATAATAAGAGAAACAATA
Organism: Bacilli bacterium; assembly: GCA_045533785.1. Classification (GTDB taxonomy): domain Bacteria; phylum Bacillota_I; class Bacilli_A; order ML615J-28; family CAG-313; genus UBA1737. Next base: position 3,550 of record JAZSIL010000116.1, on the reverse strand, counting down.
TTTAAACAGCATAGACCAAGTATTAAGTGAAGAATGCTTAAATCTTTTACTTTATACCCTAAACTTCTTTGTTTATTAATTATTTTTTTATTAAGTTTATATGCAGTTATACCATAATAAATTGGAATAAAAATACCTAAAATAAAATGCAATATTTTATTCTTAACTTTATCAAATTTATCTACACTATTAATAACTAAATATTGCCAAATAAAACCAAATATTGAACCACTTAATACCCATAGTGCTGTATTTACTAGAATGCTTTCTTCATCATAAAGAGATAACTTTTCTTGAAGGAATAAGTCAACCTTTTCTTGATATTCTTTTTCTAAGCCAATCTCTTTAGAAACTTCTTCAGGCGAATAATGTTTAGGCATCTTAAATGCAAGTATAAAACCAACAAAACAAAATACTGAAACGAAAATTGGTACAAGCAGTGTTCCAAGATTATACACACCACTTTCCAAAACACCTAAAGATATCGCTGCTTCTTCTGTATTTTCTGCCCATACTATTTCAAATTTTTTATTAATAAAAAACATCTTTATATTTTCATAGACAAATGAACTTGCTATTGCACTAACAATACTAGTTGTAAATGCTTGTGCAGCAAAATACATCGCAGAATGATTTTTACCAGTAAGTTTTTCTTCAACACTAGATATTTGAGCAGGGATTAAATATGGCATCATAAAGAATGATCCAATAGCCCAAGAACCAACAACACCACCAATACATCCAATAATTATTTGAAGTGTTTTATTATTTTCGCCCATAATAAATGTATTATTAATTACAAATGTTAAGATACAAAAAGCAAACGAAAGTAAACATGTTTGATAAGCAAAGCGTAAACCCTTTCTTGCTTTAAGTTTATTAAATAAATATAACATTAAAGGTACGGGAGCAAAAGCACAAGTATTTAGAATAGCCATTTCAATTCCATTCATACCCATACCACCTATAATCATCGCATTCATTGCTACTAAAAACATTTGTAGACCAAAAAATGAACAACAGTTTACAGCACACCATCTTAAGAATGGTTTATTTGTAAATGTAAGTTTAATACTTTCAATGATTCCAACTTTTTCTTCATCTTTAAGAGGTGTAATATCATATCCTTCTTTAATAGCTTTTTCTTCAAACTTATCTCCTTCTTTTATCATAAATAAAGGAATAAGCATTGTAGCCATTAGAGGTAGACTCAGTAAAGCAAACTTATCAATATGAATCTTTAAAACATCTAAAAGTAGTGGTACAAGCGCATATACTAGACAATATGTAATTGTATCAAAAAAAGATTTAAAGCTTGATACTCTTAAACGTTGATTATCTGTTACACAAACTTGAGATAGACTTCCATAAAAAGAAATCAAACTCATTGTATATGTTGTGAAGAATAGTAAAGCCCATGAAACAATCCAAATTGTATTTCCAAGCTGATGAGTAGCTCCCTCACCAAAAATAGGTATCCAACAAAACATATATGAAATAACCATAGGTATAAAACATATCGCAATCGGTGGACGACGTTTACCCCATTTAGTTTTTAAATTATCTGTTAAAGCTGCAAGTGGAATATCAACGATACCATCAAAGACTTTTGAAACTGCCCATAAAACTGGGAAAACTGCTGGTAAAATATAGCAAGCTCCACTAATTACTTGATAACCACCACCTGACAATGCCGCAGGATTAATAGCATCGGTAAAATATGCTCCCATTAAAATCATTAATAGATTTGGACCAAATCCAGATGCTGAAAACAGTATTTCCTTCCACTTCTTATTTAATGTTACATACTTTTTCTTCATATGAACTCCTTATTTTATTTGACTTATAATATAATTTACAAATTGTAAAACACTATAACAAGGTTCTTTACTTGTATCAAATTTAATTTCATATTTTTCTTCTAATTTGACTAGTAAAGTTAAATAATCTAGGCTAGTTGCTCCTAAATCTAAAATAAAGTGAGCATTAATATCAATATCAGAATCTGTATTTAAAAGTTTAATAAATTCACATTTTACTTCTTCAATAATTTTTTTAGTTAATTCATTTGGATTTTCTAAATCTTTTACTTTTAGTTCATTAAAAGGAATCAAATTAACTTTCTTTTCATCAATACATTTCTTTAAAATTTTTCTTGATACTTTCACTGCATTAATAGATTGTATAGGATCAAAAGTATAAAGAATTTTATCAATTTTAAAGTTTTCTTTATTTAACTTATCAAGAGTTTTATTTACTTCATCATAAATCTTTTTAATTCTTATTTCACTAAGTGTTTTATTTACTTCTAAAACTAAAGTTAAATAATTTATATTATCAAAATTAAGTCCTAATATACAAAATCTTTCTACACTCGGTAAATCGATCATTTGTTCTATAACATCAGGATTAATTTTTTCTCCACTTGGCGTTAATACTACATCATCAGTTCTACCTTTAATATAATATTTTCCATTTTTATCAACACTAACAATATCAAATGTATTAAAATATTCTTCATTATTAATTATAACTTCACTACTATTTGTAATAATCTTTTTACAAATTCCCTTACTTTTTACAAGTAGTTGATTTTGAGCATTTATAGAATATTCAACTGTCTTAAAAGGTTTACCAATCGATCGTTTATTTCTTTCAATAATACTTTTAGAAAGTTCAACTGATGTAATTCCTATTTCACTCATTCCATAACCATTAAATAAAGGATATCCTATTCCATTTAAAACATAAGATGCATCATATGATAAATAACTTCCACCAGATATCATAAATGCAACACTATCACCAAATACTTTTACTCTTACTTCTTTAAATAATTTTCTTGAAATTTTAAGTCCTAGATTAGGGAATAATTTTTGTATTTTAGTTGAAAGTTTTAATCCTTTATAAAATTTATTCTTAGTCTTATCACTTTGTTTATTAATCTCTTTAATAATTGTTTTATAAACAGTATGCCATAACATAGGAACTGCAAATATATGCGTAACTTCATGTTTTTTAATAGTTCTAAGTAGCGTATCACTACTTAAATCTTTTAAGAATACAAAACATCTACCAAAAAATGAAAACCAAAAATATGAAGCCATTAGACCAAATATATGATAAAAAGGTAAAAAAGCAAGCTGCTTTAAATATCCATTATAATGTGTCTTAATCAACTTATTAGTTTTACAAATATATTCCGAATTAGTTATTTGTAAAGAAATGGCTTCACCATCATATATACAAATTTTTACATTAAGACTAGTTGCAGAAGTACATATTGCAAGACTATTAGCCCATTTAAATTCATTTTCATCATAAGAATCAATTAATGAATAATCAAAATTTACAACATTAATCTTATTTCCTAAAACATCATAATCACTATCACAGACAATATCTTTAATATTAAGTCTACTTATAATCTCATTATTTAAAACATTGCCAAGTCTTATATTTAAAAGAACAGGTTTTTTATCGTTCATTAAGATCCCATATAATGCTGTGATAAATTCTAATGAGTTATTCATCATTAAACCAACATATT
>JAZSIL010000071.1:0-3440 GCA_045533785.1 Bacilli bacterium | reverse complement strand
CACTAAAAATAAAACTAAAAATACTAATTATCGTTTTCTTTTTCATTTATGTATTTCCTTTCTTTTTATATATTATTAGCATTTTTTACAAATCTATAAAAAAAATTCAGTTTAAAATAAACTGAATTTAAAAATAATTATTTATATTTTTTTAATAAACTTATCACAACATTAACCATTGAAGAAGCTTCATCAACATCAAGATATTCAAAAGGTCCATGGTAATTTTGGCCACCTGTTCCTAGATTTGGTGTAACTATTCCTTCGAAAGTAAGCCTTGCACCATCTGTTCCACCTCTAATAGGTTCATATTTAGGAACATAATTATTTTCAAGTAAAGCTTCTTCTGCAAGTTTTAATATTTCAGGTTTTGTCATTACAATTTCCTTCATATTAAAATAACTGTCTTTAACCATTACTTCACAAACATTATATCCATATTTACAATTTAAATATTCTTTTGCTTTTTCAAATAGGCCCTTTTGTTTATTAAATAATTCTAAATCATGATTTCTAATAATATACACAAGTTGTGCTTCAGACACAGATCCAGATATATCAACTAAATGATTAAATCCTTCATAACCATCGGTTAACGATGGAAGCATATTTTTTGGTAATAAATCATTAAATTCAATAGCTACTAAACTCGCATTGACCATTTTGTTCTTTGCTGAACCTGGATGAATAGACTTACCATTTAACTTAACAACACATGTTGCAGCATTGAAATTTTCAAAATTTATAACATTTGGTTCACCGCCATCAAGTGTATAAGCAATTGAGCAACCCTTTTCTTTATAATACTCATAATTAAAAGCATCTGTCCCTCTACCAATTTCTTCATCCGGTGTAAAGGTCACAATAATATTAGGGTATTGAGTATCACCATTTAATAACTCTTCAATTACTGTCATAATAATGGCAATACCTGCTTTATCATCAGCTCCAAGTAATGTTGTTCCATCTGTTGTGATCAACTCATGGCCAATTTGTGAATTTAAATAATTAAATTCTTTTGGATCTAAAGACAAGTTTAATTTTTCATTAAGTAATATAATTCCTCCATCATAATTAGAAATTATTTGAGGTCTTACATTTTTACCACTTGCTTCATCTGAAGTATCCAAGTGAGCAATCAGTCCCACAGTTTGATTAGAATTACAATTGGATGGTAAGAATCCATATACATATCCTGTATCATCCATAAAGGATTCTTTAATTCCTATTAATTTTAATTCCTCACTTACATATTTACCTAAATCTTTTTGTTTTTCAGTTGAAGGAATCGTATTTGATTGTTCATTTGATTGCGTATCAAAAGATATATACTTTAAAAATCTTTGTTTTAATTTTTCATTAATCATAGTAACCTCTACTTAACAACCTTTAAAATTTTACTTTTCTTTTCTATATTATTAACATTAAACTGGTAAGCTAAATAAATCATATCTATTGCTTGACTTGTATTTTTTCCATTTGTATGTACATATGCAATAATATCATTCGGTAAAACTAAATCACCAATCTTTTTATTTAAAACAATCCCAACTGTAGGATCTACTGCTTGTTCTTTTGTTTCCCTACCAGCACCTAACAGCATAGCAGCTTCACCAATTTTTAATGCATCAAGTTTTTCAACATATACTGGATTTTTACCTAAATATTTTAATTCGATGACTTCAGAAGCTATTCCAAGAATAGAATAATCATTTATAACATTTTCGTTTCCACTTTGAAATTTAATCATTTCAGCCAATTTAGATAATCCTTCTCTATTATTTATTTTTTCCATAACTAATGCTATTGCTTGTAATTCGTTTTCACAAATACCACAAACCATTAAAATTTCTGAAACAAAATAAACACATAATTCAACAAAATCCGATGGACCATTACCTTTAAGAGTTTCAATCGCTTCAATGACTTCTAATGAATTACCTACAGCACAACCTAAAGGTTCATTCATTTCAGTAAGTACAGCAACTGTTTTTCTATTAGCTAAATTACCAATATTTACCATAGCATCAGCTAGTTTTGTAGCTTCTTCAATATTTTTCATGAAAGCCCCTTCACCAACTTTTACATCTAAAACAATATTATCAGCACCACTAGCTAATTTTTTTGACATTATAGATGAAGATATTAAAGGAATAGATTCAACAGTACCAGTTACATCGCGTAGAGAATATAATAATTTATCTGCTGGTGTGATGTTAGCAGTTTGACCTATTATCGCAAGACCAATTTCATTAACTTGATCATAGAAATCGTCAGAACTAATAGAAATATTAAATCCTGGAATAGATTCTAATTTATCAAGTGTACCACCAGTATGTCCAAGTCCTCTTCCGCTCATCTTAGCCATCTTAACACCACATGCAGCAGCAAGTGGGCCAACAACTAAACTTGTTTTATCACCTACACCACCAGTAGAATGTTTATCACATTTAACACCTTTAATTTTTGACAAATCAATTTCTTCACCACTTTTTAACATTGCAATAGTTAAATTTAGTCTTTCTTGTTTAGTCATTCCATTAAAATAAATTGCCATTAATAAAGCACTAACTTGATAATCTGGTATTTCTCCTTTAGTGTAACCCTCAATTATAAATTCAATTTCCTCTTTTGTTAATTCTTCATTATTACGTTTTTTTAAAATTAAATCTACCATTCTCATTATACTCACCTCATATAACTTCTATTAATATTGTGTATTAATAACGTACAAACAAATATTAATTTATACACAGTTTTTCGTAGTATTAATTATACCATATTTTTTTATATAAATCATAAAAATTAATAAAAGTTATAGAAAGTAAGTTAATTATGAAAATTCTTCATTCAAAATTTCTTCTTTTTTGTTTCTTGAAGTACTTAAAAATACCACTCTTTCACCGATTACTTCTAATGATGTAATTCTTTTTTTCAAAGTTTCACCTTCAGTTTCAAAATTTACATCAGCTGATCTAGACTGTAATCTGCCTCTTACTGCAATGCAATCTCCCTTAGAACAATAATCAGTTAAATTTTTTGCTGTAATATCCCAAAAAACACATCTAATATAATCTGTATCAATTTCACCATTATGATTTCTAAATGGTCTAGATACAGCTAAAGTAATAGCTACTAATAACAAATCATTATCATAAACTTTTAAAACCGGTGTTTCTACTAAACGACCTATAAGAATTACTGAATTTAACATTTTATATCCTCCTCGTATTTTGTTTGTACATTGAAATTATACACTAAATCTTTCTTTATTACAAACTACCTATTTGATGAAATTTTTCTAAAAAAATAATCCTTTATGCAAATTCTTAAGATTTTTACATAAAAATAACTTTTATTTAAGTTATAAATCTAATTTTTGAATAAACGCTTTAAATAGGCAGGAGCTAGATTAATGGGTAGAGTAAATTGGTTATAAT